>JAKBDW010000532.1:0-9878 GCA_021834245.1 Pseudomonadota bacterium | reverse complement strand
AGTTGCGGAATACTTGCTGTCCCGTGAAAGGGGCCGTCGGCGATTACATATATTATGGTATAGGCCAGCCATGGCCTGGATGCCCGGCCCATCCCCCTCGATGCCCAATAAGACAAATACGTACGTTAATTCAAAGAGATACATTCATTTTCTTCTTTTTGCAACAAATTATTGACATGCAAAGGGGGCTAGGGGAATATTTCGCCAGCCGTAACGTCGCTCGGCGCACCTGGAATGAACGGCCAATGAAGGGAAAACAAACAACGCAGGCGGCTAATTTTGCTATTACTATGCGTAAGGCTTCTCGCGCAACGTAAACACACAAAAGACGTCGAGCAGCCGGTTAGCCCCTGGGAAAGTATTCTTAATTTTGGAGGATTCAATCAAATGTCAATTAGAAAGAGCAAGTTAGCATTGGCTGTCGGGTTTGCTATTGCGCTGCCCACAAGCGCATTTGCCACCAATGGTATCCTGCAGGTCGGCAATGGCATGGTCGCCCACGGCATGGGTGGAGCGGGCCTGGCCAACGCTAGCGAAGCTTCATCTGGGATGGACAACCCGGCGCTGATCAACCAGACCGGTGACTCGGCCAGCTTGGGCTGGAGCATCTTCATGCCCAAGCGTTCCTACAATTCGAGCGGTCTGCCCGGTGGCCACAACGTGAGCAGCGACAGCCCGATGTTCGCCATCCCGCAAGGCGCGTTCACAGCCAAGTTCAATGATAACCTCAGCTGGGGCATCATGGCCTACGCAATGGGTGGCATGAACACCGACTACAGCACGGGGCCTTTCCCCAACAATCCGCAGGCGCCTTACGATTCCAACCCCCAAAGTGTCAACCTTGAAGGCCTGATCGTCGCTCCGACGGTGAGCTACGCCTTCAGCAATAATCTCTCGGCTGGTGTGTCCGTGATCGTCGCCAAAGAAACATTTACGGTGCGCAATCTTTTTGGTCAGGGACCAGGCGGCACCTTTGAAGGCAATGCTACCGGTTATGGCGCGAAGCTTGGCGTCGATTACAAGATCACCAACGGTATTGCTGTTGCCGCGACAGTGCAGCCCAAGCTGAGCATGGGAGAGATTGGTGCGTTCAAGAACTTCTTGGGTAACTTCCACTTCACGGGCAATGCGCAACTGACAGTGCCAGACGAGTACGGAATCGGCGGCAAGTTCGCCGTGGGCCAGAACGTGGACGTCGTCGCAGACTTGATGTACTACGCCTGGAACGGCGTCGATGTTTATAAGTTCTTTGGCTGGAAGAGCGAGCCAGTGCTCAAGATCGGCGCCGAATTCCGTCCGACCGACAAATGGGCGCTGCGTGCCGGCATTGACTACGGCAAGTCGCCGATTCAGGGTGGTAACTCTGCTGCCAACGGCACGATGGATGCGGCATATGCCAACTATTCATTCCCGGCTATCAGCGAAGGTCATATCACGATCGGCGCCGGCTATAAGCTGGACAAAAACATGACGGTGAACGGATATTATCTGTATGCGCCGAAGGTCACGGAGACGGCCGCCGCGACCAGCAGTACGCCTGGATTCAAGGTCAGCATGAGCCAGAACGCCGCCGGTCTCGACATGAACTACGCGTTCTGATTGAGTCTGTCGGTAGCTTAAATCGATTTAGCTGTACAACAGTTGTAAAGATCGGGGCTGCGGGTAACCGCGGCCCCTTTTTTTCTTGTGCTCCCGACTTAGCCGCAAGGTGTCGCCTTACTCCTTTGCGTTGGCTGGGCGAATCGCAGCGTCACGTGTACTTTGACGCGTTTGGTATTGAAACCCAGTCTATGCGGGAGTGGGTATCCTGTCAGGCGATGGTCGGTGAATGGCTGCATGCGCAGGTCATTCGGGAGGCGAACAACGTCAGGTCGACCCGTCCGCTACATATCGAGTCCTCATCGATAAATATAATCCGCTGCTAGCAAGGCGAAGTGACAGTGGATTATTACGCAGCAAACTGGCAGTGAGTTTCCCGCAAGCGGTGCTATCACGACGCCTTCCGTGCCGCCCTTGCTATCCGTTAGTAACGCATTTTTATGCGTTTATTCAATACGTTATGTTTGCTTCTCCGGTGATCGCAATTCGTGCTTGCACCCAAGGAGGGTTTTGTATTCTGTGTTCGGAACCCCATCCTTGATCGAAACGAGACCCGTACCGCTGTCCTGACGCCGGCTGTCATGGGCAAGCGCGGCGGATAAGACTCCGCTGCCCGGTGGGATGTGCTTGCCGTTGGCACCAAGCGGGATGTGGTGCGCGTGCCGGCTTAAATCTTTCCTCCACCATTTGCGAGAATGACCTGCCCCGTAATCCATCGAGCTTCGTCACTACAGAGGAATGCTACAACACCTGCAATTTCGTCGGCGGTGCCGACGCGCAAGAAGGGCGAGGATTGCTGGGCAGTTGTTTTCATAAACTCGGGAGCGCGATCGAACATCCCCGGACTTGCCGGTCCGGGAGCAACAGCGTTGACCGTAATTCCCTTGGCGCCCAATTCTTGCGCCCACACCGAAGCGAGCAATTCCAGCGCGGCCTTGCTGCCTGCATAGGCTGTCGTGCCTGACGCGGGAAAGTGCACCCGTCTCGAAGTGATATCCACAACGTGTCCACCCGCGGCCATTCTTTTCGCCGCCTCCTTGGCTCCAAATGAGGGTCCCCTGACGTTGGTCGCGAATATCTTGTCGAATACCTCCTCGGAGAGTGATTCCAGCGAGGAAGCCTGAACGACTCCTGCATTGTTGACGAGCACATCCAGGCGCCCGAATTCCTCATGCGTCTTTGCAAACAACGCATGTATGTCGTCAACGCGGCTTATGCCGCCCCCGTATGGCGGCGGCTCTTCCCCCTAGTTGCGCTATCTCTTTGACGACTTCGCTGGCCGCATCGGCCCTGCGCCAGTAATGAACACCGACTGCAAATCCCATATGCGTCAGACGCAATGGAATAGCGCGCCCGATGCCATGGGCACCACCGGTTACCAGTGCCACTTTTTAGTCTCAGTACCGCTTAGTCTGGTCAGGACAGACTACCATGCAAGATTGCGCTTCAGTGGCTGAAGGCGGTAAAGACACAGCGGGTGGAAATGCTTGCCGCCCTAAAACCGCCTTTCACAGAATAGAAATCACGGCGGCACAAAGTTCGCAAGATTGTTGCTCTGCGTCTGCGCTCGGTCAAAACCATCCGTTTATACATACTGGCCCGGCAAAAAAATTCTGACTCAAGCTGTAGGTAAAGTCCTTCACATTGCCAGCTACATCGGTGATTGTTACATTGAATCCAGGGAGCGTTACTCCAACACTGTTCGGGATGATCCAGGAACCGGTGCCATCGCCGTTCGGCGTCAGGGTTGTCGCATAGCCGTTGACTGTCATTGATGTCACACCCGAGAGATTATCTCGGTAGGAGCCGCTCCAGTTAACGGTACTATTTGGAAGCGTGTAATAACCATTTGTATCAACCCAGTAGCTGTTCACGCAGAACTGCGGTGGCGTGTGATCGACATTGAGCGGGTAGTTCCTGGTCACGACCTCGCCGATGTAATCCGTCGCGCTGACGCTGAGTTTGTGCTGGCCTTCCGCGATGCTGCTTGTGTCGAGATCACCGGTGAACTCATAGTCACCGCCCAGCGCCGGCGGCGAAGCAGGATTAGTGATCGTCAGTGGATTGCCATCGAGAGCGAAGACCGGTGCGGTAGCAAAGCCGAAGGCATCGGTCAGAGACACATCGACCGTTACCGGGTTGTGCGCTGCATCCAGAGCGCCCACCCAGCCGGTGGGCGCATTCAAGACAAGATTGGCGCCACCCTCATCGAAGGAAATCACGGGTCGCGCGCCGAAGAGTGCACTTACGTTGTCGTTGTAGGCCTGCGCAACCGGCGCCAACGTCGCCGCGGACAGTGCCGTCTTGTTGTTGGGATTCTGCGCCGCGCGGATCATGTTCACGGCGAGCGCATGGCGATAGATATCCTCATTGAGGATAAACGTCCCGACATGAAGCGAGGCAGGATCGCCGTACTGATCCAGTCCCTTGCCGTCCAGCTCCCCATCCGCGGCGATGTCTTCGTGCATGAGGTCGGCGAGCGAGATCGAATTGTATGGAGCGCTGCCCACGGCGGCGTTGTCGGCCAGGGCCGCAGACTGGGTCCAGTTCGACAAAGCCGCGATCTCAAAGCCGTATTGCAGGCCGGGCGAGAGCGACGGCGAGGCATTCGACGGGTCGGTGATGTCGAGCGGCGCCGTCTGGACGACGTCGACGCCAACGAGCTCGGAAACGAGCTTGTTGGCGGTATCGATCGCACTGGCAGGCGAAATGCCCCGCTGTGCGATATCGTATTCCGCCAGCCCCGCCGCGAGATGCGTGAAAGGCGTCACCATCACCGTGAGCGGTGTTCCGGACTGATAGTTGGCCAGCGTCGTCAGGGACTGGCCGGGCAGAAGATCGACTTGCTGGCCTGTGGCTTCGTCGATGTAGTAGCCACCGCTGACTGCCACCAGGATGGGCTGATCTGCGCTACGAATCGAGACGCTATAGTTGCCGCCGTTATCGGTGACCCCGCTGCCGAGAAGCGCGCCGGCTTGTCCGTCGGCGAAAGCGTAGATTGCCACATTGCCATTGATGATGGGCGCGTCGACTGCGGCGCCGGAGACAACGGCGGCCGGGCGTTGCGCCGGCAGGTTCCCCGAGCCACCACACGCGGCGATTGGCAGAAAGAAAAAAAACACAATCAAAACAGGGACTTTGTTCATGGTGCAGATCCTTATGCATCAAGTGGGGTTCAGCGCAGCATGTAGTCGACGGTCGCATCGAGCGTGAGCGCCCGCGTGCCGCTGGAGCTGAGCGGCGCGTCGTATTGCACGGTAAATCCCAAATGCCACTGTTGCGTCCAGCGCCATTCGCTGCTGACACTCAGAATTGCATCGACCTCGCTGTTGGACCTATCGGGGTAGGTTGTGGCAAGAAATCCGCCGCTGTCGACGGTATGCCGCAGGCTGTCGGTTTCGTGTGCATAGCCAACGCCGATGCCCAGCCACGGCTTCCACGGATGGGAAAGGCGGAGCAGGTGCTGATAGGAAACGCTGACGGAAGCGCGCTTGACGTCCTGGCCGATATTGGCGGTGCCGGCATCCAGAGTGAAGTGTTGATAATGCGCCTGGTAAAACAGGCGCGCGTCGCGCGCCCAGTCCGCGATGGCGATGAAACCGAGATCTGGGGCATAGGTGGTTTGCGTCGGCCCCGCGGGATCGTTGATCTCGTAGTAGCCGGCACCGGCCACAATGCCGATTCGAAGGGGTTCATCGGCGAGTGCCGGCGCGGCACACAGCGTTCCACACAGTGCGAAAATCCATTTCGCAGACATGGCTTCTCCTTATCCGAAACTGTTTACCTGCCTTGTGGCCATTTCTCCGGTTCCGATCAGAATGTTGCCTCGATGCGCACCAGCACCGGTTGCGCCGTCACATAGATAGTCATGTTCGTTGATGTCGTTCTGTCGACATTCCGATCGGAGGTGTCCAGAATCGAGCCGCCCACCGCAGTCACTCCGGCGGCCGCAGGACTGCCATCGCCGAAGAGCGCATTCAAAGCCGAGTCGCCAGCCGCGAGAATGCCCTTGCCGGTGCTGCGCCTCAGCGCGCGCGCCATGTTGTCGGTAACAATGCCCGCCAGGCCACAGTTGCCCTGGGTGTCGAAAATGAGTCCCTTGAGCTTGAACTCGCGCCCGCCCGGAGTGATACCCTTTTTGGCCACGAGGTCCATGCGCCGGGTGATGCCGTTTACCCGGGCGCGCGCAAAAATCAGCGTACCGGCCGGCAGTGTTCGGCGATCACCCGTGACTGTGCGCGTAATAACGAGTTCTGCCAGCCCCGGGTCAGCGCTTGAAATGTTTTTGGTCAGCCGTGCCCGAATCCACCTGCCAAGGCGGATCCCGAAAGGATGCGCCGTGTCGGCAGGCACTGCATCCGAATAGATAGTCGCGCCAGTCGCGTGCGCGGGTAACGCCGAGTCGGTGCCAGGCGAAAGCGGTTCAATGTGCCCGGCTGGCACAATCGCCGGTGCGGGCTTTGCCGGCTCCGTCACGGGAATGTCAGAGCTTTCCGGCAAGAGCGATCCCGGGTCGGCCGGGTGCGCGCGCGCCGCGCGCGCCTGCGCGAGATGCTCATCTTTTTGTGCCAACTCGCGCAGCTCCCGAGCGGTAATGGCATATGCCGGGGGCGGCTGGACGGCAGCGAGGAGCGTGATGGCAAGCGCCGTCGCTGCCAGGCGCGTCACCACTGAGCCTCCAGTCCGGTTTTGTCGGTAAGGACCTGAAGGCGCAACCGGTTCGCGGGATTGAGATCCGCACCGACCACGGTGACAGTGCCGCGCCCGTCGGCGCGCGGCGCGATCCGGTCCGGCAGCATATCGGCCGCATCGATCGGGGTGAGCGCCGCGGTTCGGGCGTCGAGCGAGAAGAGTTTTGCATCCTTGACGGTGAGGCCGTGATCATAGCTGCCATTGTGAACGTCGAAGGCGATTACCGTATAGGGACCGAAACTCAGCGACTTATTGACGTACAGCACCACGTCGTCTCCATCTTTGAGATTTCTTCTTTCCTCTTCCTCAATGCGGCGGTATTTCGGCGGGTGCAGGGCCAGCGTGCCGATTCGCGCGATCGCCCGTTCATCGATTCGGTGGTCAACCTCCGCCAGGCGCTGGCGATATGTGGTCTCGAGATCGCGGGTGCGGCGCGCGACAGCCTGTTGAATCAGGTTTTCGCGCGGCTTGCGACTAAGTTCGAAGATGACGTCACTGGCGTCGTGTGCCCGGTCGGAGGTCGTGCGCAGTTCAATACTGATTTCATAACCGGCGACCGTGACATATAGAAAACCGTAATAATGCCCGCTGCGCAAGTTTTCCGGCGTCGTTACCACGAACGAGTTGCGTCCCGGATCGCGGTGCGAAACGAACACGGCCGGGTTGGTAATAACCAGGGTAAACGGTATGTCCCGGTCCTGCTTATCAAGCACGAAAGGAAAGATGAAGCGTGTGCCGAGACCGGGCACGATGTCGGCGGTAAGGGTTGTGTAGTCCGTCAGGATGATATGCCGCTGGCGCGGGTCGGCCGAGGCGGCAGGGGACAACGTCGATAGCAGCAGCAAGGTCGCCAACAACCGGGAGAATCTAATCATGTCAGTTATCGCGGATGCCGGAGATCTCGAGGCCGGCAGTATCGAGGGTGGTGCGCGGTACGACCGTGAGATTCAGCGTGGTGTCGAACGCGCGTTTACTTCGGTGATTGTCTCCGGTATAGACGTGGATAATGCCGCGCACGCGCACCAGAACGTGCGCTCCGTGGCGGTCAAGGACGCGCGTGCCGTCGCTGGTCGGAAAGAAACTGATGCGCGAGCGTGCGGCCGCTTCATGGACGCGGGCGAGGTAGTCGCCTTGACCGTAGAGGGCACCGCGCTGCAGGGCCTTGAGGGTTGCATGGCGCAGGGCCGGAGTCATCATGTTAAGTGCAGCGGCGTAGTCGCTGAATATCGTGGCGCTGTTGAGACTCAGATAATTGTCGAGGAAGTGTTCGGCACCAGCGATGATTTCGTCGTCCGAGCGTGTTGCGGGATTGAGATATTCCACCCGCCCCAGCACCCGACCGGCGGCGTCAACGGCGATAACCGGCTTGGGCGCAAGCGTGCTGACGAAAATTAGCAGAACAAAAACGGTAAGCAGCGTAAAAAAAGCAATCCACCCTGCCAGCGCATAGCGCTCAAAACGCAAAACCAGCGCACCGCTGCGCCCGTGCAGGCGCAACAAATCATTAGGTTTGAGCCGCTCCGGTGTGGTCATTGCGCTTCCTTGTGCGTGATTGACGGGGTTTTCTGGTTGTGCCGGCTGGCGTGACATTTTCCTTGCGCGGCGACGGATCCGGGTGATTCGGTGCCAAGCCGTCTGCGGCGTTTTTTGCCGGGCGGGCATCGGCCATGCGCGGTCGCGGCACCGTTACCGACGGCGGACTGCCGGTTCTCGACGTCGGTGCAAAAGCGCTAGCCCCTGACGTGCGTTCCACGCGGCGCGCGAGTCCTGCGCCGGCGGCAACCGCGGCGGCGGTAAATGGGGTGACAAGGCTTGCTGCGGTGCCGCTGGCGAGCAACGCGTGGGCAATAAAAGGCGCCGCGACAAGAATTGCGGAAACGATGAGATTGAGCACACTGTAGAGCATGTAGATGGCGCCGCTCGTGTCTGCCCCGGACACAGCGGGATCGGTGATGAGTGCCTGAGCCGCATGGTGGAAAACCGGAGCAAAGAGCGCAAGCATCAGCGCCTGCACCACTGGCCAAAGCAGGATTGTCCCGAAAAAATGCCCCCAGGGCCGCAACAGGCGTAGTGTGCCGCTTATGGATAGGGGAATAGCGATGAGTCCCCAAAGAAACCCCACGCTGTAACCAATGGCATTGGCAATCTTGAGAAACGCGGCGAGAAAGGCCAGCACCAGCAGCGTTGCGTAGTAGAACAGGAACATGACGGCCTTGACGAGATTGGCCGCCAGGTTGTCGAGCAGCGAATCAATACCGGTAATGTTGTCCGGCTTGGCTGCCGCCTGAGAGGCAAGCTGCGCAAGCTGATCGGTGATGAGATGCAGCGAGCCAATGCGGTCCATGCTGCGGTAGACGGCGTTCATGAAGCCGGAAAGCAGGGTGCCCAGCGCAAAATAGAGCGCAAGCACGGTTCCCCAAAGCGCGATATCGCGCAACGCCCGCGCCCAGCGACCCTCGCCGGCCAGTGCGTCGAACCCGGTCTCGAGTGTGCGCAGGTAGACGCCAATCACAAGCAGCGTGGGAGCAAAGGTTGCCGCTACGTAACGCGCGGCCGTGGCCGAGGAAGCGTAGATTGGCTGCGGATCGAGGCTTGCAATCAGCAGGGCGACATCGTTCATTGCGCCCCCAGGGTGCGGTAAATCGCTCCCGCACCGGTCACGAGGGAACGGGCGTCAATATCCGCCTGTGCCGCCGCCGCGGCCTGTGCGCTCTGGCGTTGCGCTTCGGCCGCAGCCAGCGCAGCCAGCGCGGCAGTGGACTGCGCGGTGACCTGACTGCTGTCGCGCGGGCCAAGATCGAGCGCGGATCTTTGCAGGTTGTGTCCGGCCGCGGACTGAAGTTGGCGCAGCTGCGCCATCGCCGAAAGCTGATCGAGTTCAATTCCGTAGGAGGCGCTGTTGCCTGGATCCTTGG
Source organism: Pseudomonadota bacterium (assembly GCA_021834245.1). Classification (GTDB taxonomy): domain Bacteria; phylum Pseudomonadota; class Gammaproteobacteria; order Acidiferrobacterales; family UBA6901; genus JAJXUF01. The sequence continues at coordinate 672 of JAKBDW010000532.1, read as the reverse complement.
CGAGAAGCGTCTCGATGCGCGAGCGCGTGGCTGCCAGGCCATCGATCGCAGTGGAGGGCACGAGGCTCGTGGCGAGGGCGACGTAGTCCTTGTTGCGCACGCTGTTGATCGTCTGTTGCGCGCGCGAAGTCATGTCTTTGATATCTTGCAGGGCCGCAAGCTCGTGGTTCAAGGTCGAGTAGGCCTGCTGCAGCTCGCTGTATATCGAGACAAGTTCGCCGTAGCTGCTGGGATCGAAGCTGATGTCGCCCACGCCCAGAAACGCTTGTGCCGGACGCATGCCGCCAAGCGCGAGCAGTGCCGTCAGGAGGAAGCGCCAGCGCTTCATGCGGTTTCGGCTTGCGCTACAGGCAAGTTGCGGGCGGCGCGCAGAAGACGTAGACGCTCAAGCGGGTCGCGTGTTTTGGTTGCGATTGCGTCCTTGAGGTCGAGATCCTGCGGGGAAGTCGAAGCAAGATCCAGTATGAGCGATGGAAAGGTCAAATGCAGATTGTAGTATTGGGCACCGACGCTGCGCAGTGCGGGGCGCCATGCGTCGGTCAGCGGGTAGCGGAAGGCGCGCCAGGCAGCAAGCGGACCCTTGGGCATGTTGATGCGCTCGCCGATGGCGTCCCATTCATCGCCGCGGTAGAGCAGAGAGCGCAGCGGCATGCTGTTGATGATTTCCGTCTC
>JAKBDW010000286.1:0-9900 GCA_021834245.1 Pseudomonadota bacterium | reverse complement strand
CGTCAACAATGCGGGACAGGTAGTGGGCTCGTCCGCGACGGCGAATAATACCGAGCATGCCTTCTTATTTAGCAACGGCGTTATGCAAGACCTCGGTACGCTCCCGGAGCTTCATTTCGAGGACGGCCGCGACGATTTCCTCTGTCGGACCCGTGGGGCCTGGCTTGCGCCGGGCTCCCGCAGACGAGAACAGCCGGCGATATTTGCGATCGACCAACGCCTTGTGGATTCGTAATAACGTCGCCAGCTTGAGAATCGTAGCAAGCTTGGCGACTCGTCGTGGACGCACGAACAGCGCCGTCAAGCCAAGCACGAATCGATCGACCGTAGTCAGAGGAGGGGCGCGTCGACGGGACGACCGCTGATGATCAGTTGGTGCTTCAGCAGCAGAGATTCGGCAGCAACCGAGCGGGCACCGCCGGGGCGCGCTAGCCCGGTCAGGGTGACAAGCAGATGTACCACGAGAAGAAGCAAGTCGCGCATCGTCGAGCCAGTCTACCAGCGGTCAGCACGAGACTGCTCGCATGCTGGATCTCACGCTATGATCGGCGAATTCGCACCCCACACGCGGTTCTGCGCTTTCCGGTACTCGACTCGGGCCGCGGCTTGTCGTTCCAGCCAAGCGGCTATGCTTCCCGACGGCAGTGCGATGAAATTGTCGATTCGGAGCGACATCGCGGTATGCTATCGACCGACCTCAGCAGCGGCAATCTGAATATTCGGATAGAGCGCGGTTACATTTGAGGTTGGATTGTCGAGCGTTCTTTTGGTTAGACACGTTGCGACAGTAGGGTCCGGACGTGATCGGACGATCCGTCCATAACAAGTTGATTCGCTAAGGAAAAATCGTGAGTTTTTCTAGTCTCGACTGCGATTTCGACAAGCGTCGGTGCGACCCTGCGAAGATCTTCTTCGCGGATCAATCCCATGCATTCTGGCAAGCTGGTTTTCGCACAGTTGACGAGCAATCTGCCGTTCTCGACGTTCCGTCGCTGCGTGACCTCGTACGGTGGCGAACACAAGGTCAAGAGCTTCTCGTGTCTCGAGCAGTTTCTCTGCCTCGCCTTCACGCTACTCACCTGCCGCGAGAGCCTTCGGGACATCGAGGCATGCCTGAGGGCGCAGAGCGACAAGCTCTATCAGATTGGAATCCGCAGTCAGATCTCGCGCAGCACACTCGCAGATGCGAACGAGGTGCGCGACTGGCGTATCTATGCGGCGTTCGCGCAGCGCCTGATTACGATGGCTCGAAAGCTGTACATCGACGAACCGTTTGGCGTGGATCTGAACGAGACGGCCTGCGCGCTGGACGCCACGACAATCGATCTTTGGCTCTCGGTCTTCTCCTGAGCGTCGTTTCGCACGATGAAGGTGGCCGTGAAGCTGCATACGCTGGTCGATCTTCGCAGCAATATCGCGGCATATATCAACATCAGAAACGTCAAGGGGCACGACGTCAATGTCTTCGACCAGCTGGTTCCGGAAGGCGGAGCCTTCTACGTTATGGATCGGGGATACCTGGAATTCGAGAGGTTCCTTCGGCTTCATTCTGCCGGCAGCTTCTTCGTCGCCCGCGGCAAATCGAATCTGAAGGCGCGGCGTCGCTATTCGCGTCCCGTGGGTCGCAGTACCGGCCTCATCTGCGACCGGGCAGTGTTCCTGACCGGTTTCTACTCCAGCCAGAATTTCGAGGCGCCGCTGCGTCGCATCCGGGTCAACGACCCGAATACCGGCAAGAGGCGTGTATTCCTGACGAACAACTTCGTATTGGCCGCGCTGACGTTCACCGAACTGTACCGCTGTCGACGTTAAGTTGGGCTCTTCTTCAAGTGGATCAAGCAGCATCTTCGGATCAAGCAGTTCTACGGTACGACCAAGAATGCCCTGAAGACGCAGATCTGGACCGCGGTCCCGACCTACGTGTTCGTCGCCATCGTCAAAAAACGATTGAAAATTTGAGCGAGCCTCCACGAAATGCGACAGATCCTAAGCTGACCATGTTCGAAAAAATCTTTTTGGATATGCTGTTTTCTCAAATTCACCCGGGTCAAAACGGCGCCGATGCGGCCAACCAGGTGAATTTATTCCAATAACGTCCGGATATCACTGGGTTCGACTGAAATTTTACTCTATTAATTTATTGGCGTCGCGCAACGTGCGGCCCTATGAAGTCAATTCAATCAATTTTGAGATGGGTTCAAATAAATGGTTTTGTAGCTATATCTATTAGAGAACGGATGATTATTTGATAGGCGTAAAACGATGAAAGAAAATGAAGGTCTCATCGGCGCGAAGCTCAAATCTTTGCGTCAGTCACGCGGTCTGACCCTAAAAGAATTGGCGGTGCTAGCAGAAACCTCAGTGGGCCACTTGAGCCAACTGGAGCGCGATAAAGCGTCACCTTCAGTCCGAACGCTATATGACATTAGTCGGGCACTTGGCCTGACTATCTCCAAATTTTTTGAGAACGGTGAAACTGCAGTCGACTCCAATCCCTATGTTCTTCGTAAGTATCAACGCCGGCATATTCGTTTCTCAGAGGGAATTGACGACTATCGCCTGACATCCGAAGCGGTCACGAAGCTAGGGCTTCTATATTCCACTTTTAAACCAGGTGCGTCCGTTACCGAGTTTTATTCGCACGAAGGCGAAGAGGCTGGGTATGTTATTTTCGGGCGGTTAGAACTGGAGGTGGGCGATTTCAAGGGTATCTTAGAAGCAGGTGATAGCTTTAGCTTTCCGAGTCAAGCCTCGCATAGATACCGCAACCCGGGTGACGCAGACACCGCGGTCATTTGGACGATGACTCCACCGACGTATTAAGAGGTCGTCAACGATTGTGCGAAAGCTTTGCACCGGTGAGTTGTCGGTGAGTTGAATCATTGTGAGCTTTTCGATCGCGCCCTCAGGGCGTTTCGCGGCGGCGATCGGCATCGGAGTCAATTTGCCCATTTCGCGCCGGGAAAGCCAGCGATTCACGGCATGCCAATTCGTGCCTTCACGCCATGTCGGTCTAGTGCCCGTGCCGCATAACGAACTGAACTCTCTATCAGCTAGGGGGTTCGTCAATTACGTGAGTTTTCGGCATTTCATGATCAGAGTCGCCGCCTATAAGGGTGCTGGGACGGCGATCGATGCCGAGCAACCTGCTCTGGTATCCGCGGCATTGGATTTTTGGCGCGTACTGCCCTGAGTTTAGGGAGCGAGCCGCCCAGCAAGTTGAGTTGGTAGGCGTTGTGAGCGGCGCAGTCGAGGATCGCGTCCGGCCTAAAGGCCAGGTCACCGATGTCGTTGTAGGCCTGCCTCAGCGTACTCACGCTCCCAGAGGCGACCAGCGATCGCCTCGTGCATCACCGCCATCGAATCTCGCTCGTTACGGGCGGCGACTCGATGCGCAATTCACCAAGGAAGCCTTTACTGGACGTGAACACCTGACGCAAAAACTTTCCGGACAGCCGCTCACCGAACACGCTGTTCACATTCATGTTGGATCGGCGTTCACAATCAGTGGAATACGCATCCCGACCAACCATCATGCTGCGTACTCCGAAATCGTTGGCAACCTCGGGTGGTCCGCGGAGGGTAACCGAATAGCATCTGGGCGCCGGGAATATCGGTCGGACGTGACGGTCACCGCAATAATCTTAGGAAAGCACCGGTCATTTATCTATTGGCGGACCCGAGGCGCCCCCGTGCGCCCCCATGACCTCGTCTCCGGTGGCCCGTACGAAGATAAGTCTGCTTACTAAATTTCACTAAAAAGAACTCTTTGACATATGTAAGGCCTAACGCATGTCAATAGAATCGTTAATAAAAACAATGTCTTAATATGAATACGCGCAAATGACCCACATAATTCAGTCAACATACGCAAATGAATTTCAGTTTTAAGTGCATAGATATTGTAATAATGAAATTAAAGTGATTACATTCCGTTACACAGCTAAAACCGATAGGGGGTACGGAATGTGGCGCGTCGGAATCGATGTCGGGGGGACATTTACGGATCTCTTCGCCCATGAAAGCGAACTGGGACGAATCACGACTTCGAAAGTATTGACTACCAAACATGATCGATCCGAAGGGGTGCTAAATGCTCTGGCCGCTGCGGGCATTCATCCCTCAAAAATCGATCACCTCATCCATGGCACTACCACAGCGACCAACGCGCTGATTGAACGCGATTATCCCCCGGCGGCGCTTGTTACGACGGAGGGATTTCGCGACACCATAGAAATCGGCCGGCAAATACGCCAACACCTCTACGACCCCTATCAAACGAAACCAAAGCCGCTGATTCGAAGGCGCTACAGACACACAATTCCCGAACGTATTAGCGCGGACGGAAAGGTCGTACGCCCTCTCGATGTTGACGCCGCTCATCGTGTGGCGGACACGCTCGCGGTACAGGAAATAAAGTCTATCGCAATCGGTTTCATAAATTCATACGCGAATGATGAACACGAACGACAGATGCGCGAAATTCTGCGGACTACATTGCCGAACGCACACATCGTTCTTTCCGCCGAAACGCGCCCTGTATTTCGTGAACATGGCAGATTCGTAACTACCTCGATCCGTGCAGTTCTGATGCCTGTGATGGAGTCATATTTTAAGAAGCTCCAGGACCGTTTGCACGCCCAAGGCTTCAAAGGACGCTTACTGATTCTAAAGAGCAGCGGCGGGGTAGCGACGGTAGAGTCCGCTTCACAACACCCTGAGCAGTTGATCGAGTCCGGACCCGCTGGTGGCGTCGCCTATGCAAGCTTACTGGCGAGTACAGAGAGCATCCCGCACCTGATCGGAACTGACGTCGGAGGAACTAGCTTTGACGTCTCACTAATTGATGACGGTCACGGCAGCATTACTCGCGATCACGAATTGGAATGGGAAGTGCCGGTCTTAGTGCCGATGCTTGACATTCATAGTATCGGAGCTGGTGGCGGGTCAATTGGATGGATTGATGAAGGGGGGTCATTGCGCGTCGGACCTAGGAGCGCGGGCTCCGATCCAGGCCCGGTGTGCTATCGCCGCGGGGGAACAGAGCCAACGGTCACTGACGCGAATCTCGTGCTAGGACGAATCGAGCCAACGTTGGGTGGAAAGTTCGAACTCGACAAACAGGCCGCGCTAGATGCGCTTGGGAGGCTTGGTGGCAAGATCGGGCTTTCGGCGATAGATACAGCTGATGGCATGATTCGCATAGTGTGCGAGTACATGGCTCAGGCAGTAAAGATGGTACTCACCTCCCGCGGGCGCGATCCTCGCGATTATTCCTATGTCAGCTTCGGTGGAGCTGGCGGCTTACATGCCGCATTCGTTGCAGACTCTCTCTCCATTCCCGAGGTTATCGTTCCTGCTCATGCTGGTGTGGCGTCGGCGCTTGGCGCCGTGACCGTGGACCTGCGTCACGATCTCGAGTCCTTCCTTTTCGCGCCCGTAACGGATGTTGACATCCGACAGATCAACACAATGTACGAGACCCTCGAATCACAAGGGCGGGATCTACTCCGACACGACGAGATAAGCGATGCCAAAATGGCCTTCAAGCGTACGGCACAGATGCGTTACGTTGGACAGACCTACGAGTTGGAGGCCGATATCCCCTCTGGACCGCTAACAAAAGAAAGTCTCGCCGAGATTGCGTCATCATTTCACAAATTGCACAAACGTGAGCACGGTGTCTCGTCCGAAGATTTCGCGCCTGCGTTCGTATCACTTGGCGTTACCGCGATTGGCAAATTTGAGACCTCTTTAGACCTGCGCGCACCTCGCAACGCTTCACTCGAAGAGTCGCGCAAGCCAAGCCGCGAAGTCTATCTCAATGGCCAATGGTCGAAATGTGCCGTCTATAAAGGGGAATCGCTCCCGTTAGAGTCTACGATTGCAGGCCCCGCAATTATCGAATTCGAGCACGCTTGCGCTGTGGTCCCCGCAGGCACCTCTGCCAGAACCAACGCTAACGGACACTTGGTTATAAATCTCAGTCACTGAGGAAGCAGCGATGAAAAACACCGCGCGTGACGCCGACACCGCCGGCAAGTCGAGTCTTGATCCGGTGACATTTGAGGTTTTAAGAAGCACATTCGAGTACGCCTGTGCGCGCATGACAACCACGCTTAAACACGCTTCGTTTTCCCCAATTCTCGCTGACATGCTTGACTTCTCGAACGCACTTTATGACGCGAACGCAAATCTAGTGGCTCAAGCCGCGAACTGCCCAGTGCATCTTGCAGCAATGAAATTTAGCGCAGAAGCAGTGATTCAGCACTTCGGCGTTGAAAATATTCACGCCGGTGACGTCGTCGCAGTAAACGATCCATACTCGGGTGGCACGCATATCAATGACATCACGTTCGTAATGCCCGTATATCTTGACGATACGCTACTTGGATTTGCAGTTAGTCGTGGGCACTGGATGGATCTTGGTGGCGGAGCCGCCGGAGGCATGGCATTTCACGGCACACATATTGCCGGAGAGGGTCTGCGCTTACCGCCGACAAAAATATTCGAAAATGGAAAGATACGCGACGAAATTTTGTCGATCATTGTACACAACACGCGAACACCGCATTTTGTTCGAGGAGATTTGCAAGCCCACATGGGATGCCTCATGGCGGCCGGCGAAGAATTGACTAGAGCGGCGCGCCGCTACGGAGTTGAGACAACCCAGCGCGCGATGCTGGAGCTGCAACGTTATACAGAACGGATCATCAGAAAAAGTATTCGGCGAATTCCGAACGGCGCCTACGAGGCTACGGAATACGCCGACACGGATGGATTTTCGGACAAACCAATCAGGATCAAGGTCCGTGTCGAGGTAAAGGACGAAGATATTTTTGTGGATTTCGCTGGTACCGATCCAATGTGTAAGGGCGCGATAAATTCTCCGCGCGCAAACACAATGTCGGCCGTCTATTACTCACTGCAATTCTTCTTGGCCCCACACGTTCCACAAAACCAAGGAATGTTTAACCCCATCCACGTCGCATTACCGGATGATTGTTGGCTAAATGCGAAATGGCCCGCACCGACGATTGGCTGCACAACGCTTACTTCATCAAAGATTGCGAGCGCTGTTTGGCAAGCGTTGGCCAAAGCATTGCCACAGATCGTCACTGGGTCCACCTGTGCTGAGTGCAACTGGTTCGTGGCATCCGTCAAAGATGACAAAGGTCGTACTAATGTATTTTCGGATTTGCCTGCTGGTGGGTGGGGTGGTACGCCGTACTCGGACGGTATGAGCGTCACGATGGATCCGCTGGGTAATTGCATGAACATGCCGGCGGAGACCGCCGAACTTCTCTTCCCGATTGCCTACGAAGCGTTTGAGTTGCGCCGTGATTCCGCGGGAGCTGGCAGATATCGCGGCGGCCTAGGAGCCCTCTTCAAAGTGCGATTCCTATCAGAGGGCGAATTAAGCATGGAGTCGTCGCGAACTCTAGAGGGAAGTCCTGGAGCAAATGGGGGGGGGCGTTCGGCATTGCAACGCCAAACGAAAATATTTGCGGATGGACGCGCGGAAGTAATCGGGGGCCAGGACAACAGAGGGACGTGGCGCAGTCCATTGCTCGCTAATTATCCTTTCGGACGCCAAGAAACCTTCATGTTCGAGAGTACTGGCGGCGGCGGGTGGGGGGACCCTTTCCAACGCCCAATAGCAGAGGTATTGGACGACGTCCTTGATGACTATGTCACCCTCGAATGTGCTGCAAGAGAGTACGGAGTCGTGATAGATCCCGTCACTTCGAGGGTCAATGAGAAAGCGACTGAGGCGATGCGCGCGAACGGGCGATCCGCAGGAACAGAGATCAAGAGGTCGTCGAGTACGACTCCTTTGCTCTGAGCGTCTTGCCGTCAATCGCGTCGACGGGAGAACGTGTATGCAGGTTTTATGGATGGAATTGCAGAATGACTGAGCTTGACCCCTGCTTACCCCCTGCGGCACGCGTAGTGATAATCGGCGGGGGCGTCATCGGTTGCTCTGTGGCGTATCACCTTACAAAGCTCGGATGTAGCGAGATCGTTCTGCTGGAACGCGAACAACTGACCTCAGGCACCACTTGGCATGCTGCAGGACTTTTGACTTCGTTACGTGATACCGAAACCCAGACCCGCCTCGCATCGTATACACAGGAGCTTTACCGACGCCTTGAAACAGAGACTGGTCAAGCAACTGGTCTGATCGAGTGCGGATCGATTCAGTTAGGGCTGACTTCCGCAAAGGCGGAGGAAATGCGCCGAGGGATGCGAGCCGCGCAGACCTTCGGATTGGACTGCGAGGAGATATCACCCGCTGAAGTGAAACGGTTGTGGCCATTGGCGTATGTGGGGGACGTTGAGGCAGCCTTTTATTTTCCTAAGGATGGCCGTATTAATCCGACGGATGTGACGCGGGCGCTCGCAAAAGCTGCGCGCGACGCAGGCGCACGAATCATCGAGAAGTGCCCAGTCGATGGCGTGGAACAGGAAAACGGACGTGTTACGGCAGTAAAGACTCGTTTCGGCAGAATCGAAGCCCCTATAGTCGTTAACTGCGCTGGCATGTGGGCCCGTCAGGTTGGGCAGTTAGCCGGTGTGCACGTTCCCCTCCAAGCCGCTGAACACTACTACATGATTTCCGAGCCGGTCGCGGGTGTTCATCCGAAATTACCAATTCTGAGAGATCCCGGACGGTCTGCGTACATACGCGAGGAAGCCGGGAAAATCATGGTTGGAATATTCGAAGCGCGCGCAAAGCCCTGGAACGTCGATGGGATCCCAAACGACTTTACTTTTGGTGAGATTCCGCCCGATTGGGACAGATTGCATCCAGAGCTCGAGCGTGCAATCGAACGAGTACCGATATTGCGCGAAACTGGAATTAAGCTTTTATTTTGCGGTCCCGAGTCATTTACGCCTGACCATAACTACCTAATGGGCGAAGCCCCACAGCTCAAGGGGTACTTCGTCGCCGCTGGATTTAACTCTCTGGGCATTCTATCGGGCGGCGGCGTTGGGCTCACCATGGCGAACTGGATAGTGCACGGGAACCCGTCGATGGACGTTTGGTCTGTAAACATCCGACGAATGCACCCCTGGCAAAACAATCCGAAGTATCTTGCCGATCGCGTCGTTGAGTCGTTAGGAATTGGCTATCAGGATCATTGGCCGTTCCGACAATGGGAAACAGCCCGTGGAGTAAAGAAAGGTATCCTTCACGAACGATTGAAAGCGCGAGGTGCTTGTTTTGGTGAATCCGCGGGCTGGGAGCGGCCCAATTGGTATGCACGTGAGGGCGAAATTCCAACCTACAAATATAGTTGGGGCCGTCAGAACTGGTTTGATAACAGCGCCGAGGAGCATCGAGCGGTACGAGAGCGAGTGGGCATATTTGAGCAATCCTCATTTGCCAAGATATTGGTCCAAGGGCGTGACGCGGAAGTCGCGCTGAATAGAATTGCGACAGCGGACTGCCGCGTCCCGACTGGAAAAGTGCTTTACACGCAGTTTTTAAACGAGCGTGGCGGAATCGAGGGTGATCTTTCAATTACACGTTTAGCCCGTGACCAATTCCTCGCCGTTACGGCGGCTTTCACCGCGACACACATCAAAGGGTGGCTCTCGGACCACATAGACGCAGACGCGCACTGCGTAGTGACAGATGTATCTGACGCCTGGAGCATGATCAATGTGCAAGGGCCTAGGGCGCGGGAGTTGCTGTCAAGTGTCGCCGCAGGCGACTGGAGTAACGAGAGATTCCCATTTGGCACCTCGCGGGAGGTTCAAATCGGGTACCAAAGCGCGTATGCGATCCGGTTGACATTTGTGGGCGAGCTCGGTTGGGAATTGTACATTCCGGTGCCGTATACACTAGATATATACGATGCGTTGCTCGAAGGTGGCAGACATCTTGGGATC
>JAKBDW010000300.1:0-9903 GCA_021834245.1 Pseudomonadota bacterium | reverse complement strand
GAAGCCCCCGCGGCTGCATGGCCGACACTGAGCGATTCGCAGTTCCAGGCTCTCGCGAATATTGCCCATGCTCTTGATAACATAGCCCAGATCGCGCGACGCCATGATCATTGAGACGGGCAGTCTGGCGAAAAAATGATTGCCGCCATGGCAAATCAAAAATTGTAAAAATTTGTAAAGAAGGTAGCCGCGGTTAGGGTTGAGCACTGCATGCGTCTGCAGCTGACGGCGATTAAATGAGGCCTTGCTGTGCTACTGGCATCCGCCGCAAAGACCGTTAGGAAGGGTGGAATGAAGATTACCTTTTTTGGGGCGGCGCGCGAGGTGACGGGTTCCTGCTTTCTGGTGGAATCCGAGCAGGTGCGATTTCTCGTCGATTGCGGTCTGCATCAGGGTGGCGCGTGGGCGGCGGAGCGAAACTTTCAACCGTTGGCTTTCGATCCGCGGTCGATCGACTTTGTTCTTCTGACGCATGCGCACCTCGATCACAGCGGCTTGTTGCCCAAGCTGAGTCTGGCGGGATACGCAGGACCTGTGTTCACGACGGATGCCACTGCCGATTTACTCGAGATCATGTTGCCGGACAGTGGCCATTTGCAGGAAGTTGAGGCGCAGCGTGCGCTGCGCCATCCGGGTGCAAATGACCGTACGCCTGGAGCCGGCACACCGCTCTACACCGCGGCCGATGCCGTGGCCAGTCTTGCGCAAGTGCATCGTGTTAAGTATGACCGTCCGATTGACCCTCACCCACAGGTTCGTTGCACGTTCCGCGATGCTGGACATATTCTCGGTTCGGCAATAATCGAAGTGTGGCTCAGAGAGGGTGGCGAAAGCCGCAAACTCGTATTTTCCGGCGACCTTGGGCAGCCAGGCCGGCAGTTGTTGCACGATCCGACGCTAATTCCGGAGGCCGATGTCCTGTTGGTAGAATCCACTTACGGCAATCGCGCTCATCGGAGTCTGGCGGCGACATTGGATGAATTCGTCTATGCCGTGAACCATACTTTGCACGAGAAAGGCGGCAATGTGATTGTGCCGGCGTTCGCTGTCGGGCGTACTCAGGAGATACTTCATTATTTCAATTTACTGACTCGGCAGGGTCGATTTCACGATCTGCTCATCTATGTGGATTCTCCGATGGCGACAGCGGCGACCCAAATCACGATGCGCCACCTGGAAATTCTCGACGCGCAGACGCAACGCCTTGCCACTTCTCGCGACGCGCATTTCGCAGAAGCGAAGATCCGATTCGTTGAAACCGTGCAGGAATCAATGGCGTTAAACAACGTTCACTCGGGCGCAATCATCGTATCTGCGAGCGGCATGTGCGACGGCGGCAGGGTGAAGCATCACTTGCGCCACAATATCGGCTCGGCGCAGAACACGATCCTGATCACCGGCTTTCAAGCACAGGGCACATTGGGTCGGCGCCTCGTCGACGGCGCCAAGAGTGTGCACCTTTTTGGCGAAGAGGTTACGGTGCGTGCCGAGATCTTCACGTTGGGCGGGTTTTCGGCCCACGCCGATCAACCCGCGCTGTTGCGGTGGTTGCGTTCCTTCAAGCGTTCGCCAGGCCAGACCTTCATTGTGCATGGAGAACAGGATATTGCGCTGGCATTTGCGGAAGAAGTGAAGACGCAGCTTGGATGGAACGTCAGTGTGCCGAACTTTGGCGATAGTGTGCAATTTTAAGGAGGACTGGGGCTATGCCGAAAAATGGTCGCGATATATCCCGCGAAAAATGGGATGCGCTGGTCGAGGAACTCAAACGCAGTCCGTCATACCGCCTGGCTTACGAGGACGCCGAATATCTTGATAGCGACGAGGCCAGGCCTGTGCGCCTGCAGCTCGAATTGATGAAGCCCGATGCTTTCATGCGTCGACACAATATCCGATCTACCGTCGTGGTGTTTGGCAGCACGCGCATTATGGCGCCCGATGTGGCGCGCAAGCAGCTCGACGAGCTTCTGGCGCAGGAGCATGCACGGCCGGACGATGTCTCGCTTCGCGCGGCCGTAGCGCGGGCACGCGCCAATCTGGAACGTTCACGTTACTACGACGAGGCGCGGCATTTTGCGTCGATCATGTCGCGTGAATTTCAGCACGAGCATCGACGCGACTTTGTCGTGTCAACGGGCGGAGGGCCGGGCATCATGGAAGCTGCCAACCGCGGGGCCCATGATGTCGATGCTCGAAGTGTCGGTCTGAACATCACGCTGCCGCACGAGCAGGTTCCTAACCCATTCATTACACCCGACTTGTGCTTCCGCTTTCACTACTTCGGGTTGCGCAAGATGCACTTTCTGCTGCGCGCGCGAGGGCTTGTGGCGTTTCCCGGCGGCTACGGAACTCTGGACGAGCTTTTCGAGGCGCTGACTCTAATTCAGACCCGCAAGATTAGGCGCATTCCCGTCGTTCTGGTAGGCAAGTCCTACTGGAAGCGAGCGGTAGATTTCGACTTCCTGGTGGATGAGGGGATGATCGACCCCGTCGATATTAACCTTTTCACCATAGTGGATACTGCGGAGGAGGCTGCTTCTGCACTACAGACCTATTACCAGGGAGCCCCCACGTGACGGCCGCTCGCCTGGTCTCGGGCAAATAATTGCATGGTAAACGCGGCCCGGGTCTGCGCCGGCAGGTCTTGTGCCGATATCGCCGGAAAGAGCGATGTTCGGTGAACCGCAATCTGATCGCTCTTATAACTGACGCCTCCGTGCTGTCATCGACGTTTTCAGCCGGGCGCCGGCGACCTGGCGCATCTACAGATTCTTCGCGTATTCGCCCGGCGTCACTCCTAGAATCCGTTTGAAATGACGCGTGAAATGGCTCTGGTCGCAGAAACCAAGCTCCCTGGCCACCAATGCCGCGGACAGTCCCGTTCGCAACAACGTGCGTGCCCGTTCGATCTTCAGCTGAAGCTGATAGGCATGCGGCGGCAACCCGAATCGGCGCTGAAAGGCGCGAATGAGCCGAAACCGCGCCAGCCCGGCTGCAGCCGCCAGCTCATCGAGGCTGACCGGATTGCCAATGCGGTCGCGCAGATAGTCCCGTGCGCGCATCACAGCGGCCGGCTCATCCTTGGCATTGACGGATGGAGGCGGACGCTCTGCATGGGCAAGCAGCTTCCGTAACACAACGGCCTGCAGGGTCTGAAGTTCCAGCAAGTCGGTGCCGCCATGCTCGGCCGCCTCGCCGAGCCGCCACACTGCCGCGGTGAGTCCTGGATCGTCGGCCTGTGCCCGGCACAGATGGACGACGCCCGACATGCCAAGCTCTCTGGCCGCTTCCGCCACCGCGGCTGGCGGAATCTGCGCCACCTTGAACTCCGCACCGGGCGGAACGGCGAGGGTGCGGTGCAGTTCCCCCGGCTCCATCAGCATCAATCCCGGGCCAGGGCTCGTGTGGGTGCGCCCGCGATAGCGCCAGGACTGGCCCCACAACCGCACGCCGGCGCAAAGGGCGTACGTCTCATGATAAACCGTCCACAAGTGTTGGGAGCGATGTGCGATCAGATACTCCCATCCGCCTAGTTCCGGTGGCCGCAACCAGATGACCTTCTCATCAGGATTATCGAGACTCATTCTGTTCTCACCGTTGTTTCTTATTCTTCTTGATTCCTGGAATGCTTGGTTCTTTTCAACCAACCCGCGGCCATCTCGCCTTCCGGCGGACGTCGTACGGAAAAACAGATCATGCTTCGAGGATCGGACAGGCATGTCCCCTGCAATTTCATTCTAGACCATCGCGTCCCCGTGTCCTTAACTTGATATCGAGCCTACCTTGAGTTTCGGATGTGCGAGCAGCTTTACACTGAAATCGGCGAATGATTCGCCGCCGAAAAGAACCGTCAGCGCAGATCCGTGAGATGACATGAAATGATGGTACGCCCAGGACAACAGGCGCAAGAACCCGCCACACCTCTGCGCATGCCACGACATTTTCACAATCTTTTCCCCCGCGTAGCTCGGACAGCTGTGGCTGCGCTGGCGATGGTGTCGCTCGGCGCCTGTGCCACCTACAACAACGCCTTGGACGCGGTCGGCTATCTGTCTTCTTCCGCAGTGGTGCTGAAGGTTCCGTACGAGCGACAGCCGACCGAAGACCTCTGCGGTCTAGCGGCAGCCGACATGGTAGGCGGCTACTACGACGCGCCCATTGTTTCGCAGGCGCGCCAAAAACTGGAACGGCAGGCCGATATCCACGGGGGCATCACCGGCGGCGACCTGCGGACCGCCTTCGTGCAATCGGGATATCAGGCCTTCCTGTTTCCGGGTGACCTGCACCGTGATGCCGCTGGGCTGTTGAGAAACCTCGACCGGGGTCGGCCGCTCATCGTCATGTACACATCCGGGCCCGCTTCCGTGGGGCACTATGTGGTGCTCGCGGGCTACGACCCGCGTCGGCGCACATTCCTCGTGCTGGACCCACGCCTCGGCCGACGCGTGGAGAGCCGCCGAGACTTTCGGCACCGCTGGACGCCAAGCGGCCACTTCACGCTGCTCGCCATGCCTGCGAATTTGCAGCCACGGACTGCCCAGGTTCACTGAATTTCTCATGCACCAACCGATCCATCACATAACAGAAGGAGAACCCGCATGAAACGTTCGGCTGTCGCGTTAGCAGTCCTTAGTGTGTGCGCGGCAACGGCCAAGGCGGCAACCGTTGCCCCGCTTCCCGTCCTTCCTGCACCGGCGGCGGAACACGTGGTGCCGCTCAGCCATACGGAAATCACCTTTCTGCAAACGCGGGAAGCCTCAAGCCAAGCACTGCTTAACCGCAGCGGGGCGGGATGTGTCCTCGCCCCCTTCGGTCATCATGGAAAAATTATCCAAAATTGTTCAACCCCTGCTTCGGCATTCGGCATGGGCTGCGTGCCCGGCCTTCTCCTCGGCGGGCTCGTCGGCAGCTTTTGGGGCCTCACCTGGGTGGCCATCGATGCCGGTGGAGGCTGTCTGCTCACAGGCGCTTGGAATTACAGCTATGTACACAGCGCCCATCGCGCGGACCCGGACTGGCAGTAACCTGTTCGGTGGCGATGGAGGGCGCCAGTCTCCTTGAGCATCGTCCGTGAGACGGAGACCCGAAGACCGTATTGGTGTTAGCGATCGAGGACCATCGCGGCGTTGTGGGACCGCGTGATAAGGCGCGGCATGCGTCGTACCGGGTCGGTTTGCCCAGCCGCCGGCCGCGCAACTTCGACTGCGGGAATGGTGTCTTTCGGTCGCGCTCAGTCTTATATAGAGGAGAGAAAAGCAATGAAGACGAAAACACTTTGGCAAGTCGCAATCCTGTTGTCCGGCATCGCGGTGCTGGCTGTAGCCGAGGCCTATTCTCTCAGCTGTGAGGCAGACGCCTGCAAGGTGTATTGCGGCAACCATCAATACGCGGGAACGATGTATTGGAACGGAAGTGTGTGGTCGGACGGCATCCGATCGGACAGGGACAAGAACGTGGTGGCTCGGGAAATCGTGGCGGCCCAGGGGACGGCCTGTCAGTAAGCAAGATTGACGAGCCCTCAGGCGCCGGCCGCACGGTGGCGCGCGCCCATGACGCGTCGTCGCGTCATCTTCCTCGGGTCAATGGATCAAGTCGTTGCAGCCGGTTCTCGGCAAGCATCTGGATCGGTCAGTACTCGACGACAGCAGCGGGGCGTCCGGGACCCGAGCCGGATTTTCGGCTTACCGAGTCGAGCAGTCGTCCTAATGACATTCAATCATTCCGTATGAAAAGAGTGAGACGGCAAGCGCCCCCAAGAAGACAGAAATCCGCAGCCACCATGAATTGATCGCCACCACCACCGGGGACCGGACACGAACTAACGAACCTACGGCACAACCGAAGGAGGCCTGATGAAGAAGTACCCGTACCTGCTGGCCACGCTCGCCTACGTCGTAGTCTGGACACTCACGTTCAGTTTTCTCGAGTGGAACGCCTTCCTTGTTCTGGGGCTTCTGGTTGCCTTTGCCTATGGCGCCGGGCAGATTTACGAATTGTACTTCCGCGATCACGTGACTTTGAGCGCCGATTCGTCGGCGGTCCCCGCGGCCGGCCTCACGGCCGTCATTGCCACCGCAGCGCTA
This sequence comes from Pseudomonadota bacterium, assembly GCA_021834245.1. Classification (GTDB taxonomy): domain Bacteria; phylum Pseudomonadota; class Gammaproteobacteria; order Acidiferrobacterales; family UBA6901; genus JAJXUF01. Next base: position 3,820 of record JAKBDW010000300.1, on the reverse strand, counting down.
GTGAGACTCGGAATGCTGCCGGCCGGCGGCCGGACCTACCTCGCAGTCGCAATTCGCTTCTTTGTGGCCTTCGGAGCGGGACATCTTTGCGTATTGGGCAGCGCGCTCCTCATGGACCGGCTGTGGCCCGCCAAATCCAGATAGGCCTGTGAAGCGAAGATATTTGACAGCTCTGTTGTTCCTCCACCTGGCCCTCCTGGGTGGCTCTCTCTCATGGGCGGCCTCCGCTCCGCGTCCGGTCCACGAGATCGCCTTCGTGGTCCAGGAGTCCACGCAGTTGAATCTGGCGGAACTGAGCATCGGCGTGGGTTACGTCGGTTACGGCGCCTATATTGACGACAAGGGTGTCCGGCAGAATGGGCTTCACGCGAGCCTCGCCATATCAATCGAAACCAGACCACCCCTACACCAGACACCAGACGTGCATAAGGGGCAGGTCATCCTGGTGGACGGCTACCGGATCACCATTGTGGACATTTCAACAGAAAGCCGCGGAGCTGTCGTCCTGGAGGTAACCAAGGAAAACCGTGGCCCAGAGAGCATCGGCGGCCACGGTGCTCCTTGACCGACTGCTGCACCATGCCATCGTGATCGCGATCGAGGGCATTTCCTACCGGCTGCGCGAACATGCGGCGCTCGTGCCTGAGGCGCTGCGCGCGGCGACGCGTCCCGTGCGAGAACCGCCGCCCGAGACCAAACGTCGTGGACTGAAGACAAGAAAAAACCCGCACTTAGGCGGGTTCAGTGGATGTGGCTGGACGTCTTAAAACAGATTAATGGTGGAGGCGGCGGGAATCGAACCCGCGTCCGCAAGTCCTCCGCCGTCCGGTTCTACATGCGTAGTCTGTCTTCGATTTAACTCGCCGTTTTCCGACAGACAGGAAAAGCGGAAAGCTTAGCCTGCTTCTGTTTAGCGCGAGCCCAACAGGCACGGACCTACGCGATCCCGTGTAATCGACCTCTCGTTCCCGGCCCACGGGCGAAACGTAGGAGAGAGGTTAGCGGGGATTAAGCCGCTAAGGCGTAGTTGTCGTCGTTGGCAACTATAACTTTGCAGCTGGATTTGCGAGGAACTCTGCACCTCGGCATGCTCCGGAGGTTTCGCGACCCACGTCGAAGCCGTGTCGCCCCCAAAAGTGTCGATATCCGTTGTCTGTGGTACAGAACACGGATGTCGTACTACACAACAGTATAAACCCATTAGTGGTTTAGCGTTACATGCGGACGGATTAGCGGGATTTCAAGGCGCGCTGTGCCTCGCGATCCTGCTCCCGTTCTTTGAGAGTGGCACGCTTGTCATGCAGTTGCTTGCCCTTGGCCAGCCCGATCTCGAGCTTCGCCTTGCCCCGTTTCCAATAAAGGGAGAGGGGTACGAGCGTGTATCCTTTGCGCTCCACCGAGCCGATAAGCCGGCTTATTTCCTCGGCATGCAGCAAAAGCTTGCGGGTACGCGTCGGGTCGGGGTGCACGTGGGTGGAAGCGGAGGTAAGCGGCGAAATATGGGCGCCGAATAGATAGACCTGCCCATCCTTGACGATTACATAGCTTTCCTTGAGCTGGACGCGGCCGGCCCGCAGGCTTTTTACTTCCCATCCTTCGAGCGCCAGACCGGCTTCGTATTTGCTTTCGATGAAGTAGTCGTGCCACGCCTTCTTGTTCTGCGCAATCGAGCTGGATCCGGACTGGTTGGCTTTTTTGCTCATTTGGGTAAGGGCGGGCGATATCGGTGCTGGATGTTAACTTATAATAACAGTTAACATGCGCATTTTTTTACCCGCCGTCCATCCAGCAGTGAAAGAATGGCTAGAATAAAAGCGGTCAAGCCTGTGCATGGCCAATGGTCCTCGTCCGGCGTATTTGTTCTCGCCGCGTCCGGATTTGCCATTGGCCTGCGCAACATCTGGCAGTTCCCCTACGACGCCGTGCAATACGGCGGCGGTGCGTTTATTGGAACGTACGCCGTTTTCGTGTTTCTGCTCGGCCTTCCGCTGATGATTGGCCAGTTGATGGCCGGCCGCCTTGGGCGCTTGTCGCCAGTCAACACCGTGCGTGATCTCGTCAGACGTGGGCGCCACTCGCATGGCTGGGTGTGGCTCGGGGCATTGAGCGTGGCGGTTGGGTTCCTGGTATTGTCCTACTACAGCGTAATCGCTGGCTGGCTTCTTGCCTATGTTGCGCGCTCAGCCGCCGGCATACTTAACGACCTGAATGCCGACAGCGCCGCAAACGTTTTCTCCGCCTTCGTCAATCACCCCGAAAAACAGTTGTTTTGGCACAGCCTGTTCATGGCCATGACGATGGTGGTCGTGGGGAATGGCGTGCGCCAGGGTCTGGAGCGGGCAGTCAAAATCGTTGTGCCTCTGTTGCTTGTACTGCTGGTTGCGCTTGCCGTCTATTCCTCCATCGTTGGAGACATGGTTCATTGCGTCGACTACTTCTTCTTGCCTGATTTCCTGAAACTGTCCGGCAAAGGGGTGTTGACGGCGCTGGGCGATGCCTTTTTCAGTCTCGGTCTCGGTACTGGCGCAATGATGATTTACGGTGCCTATCTGCCGGAGACTACATCAATAGCGCGTGTCGCTTCGCTGGTGGTGCTGATCGATACCGCCGCAGCCGTTGTGGCGGGTTTGGCCGTGCTGCCCGTGATTTACGCCGCAGGCGGCACGCCATCGTCGGGGCCCGCGCTTGTTTTCCAGGGCCTGGCGGCGGCGTTCGATCCGCTGCCGTTCGGCCGAGTCATGCGCGTTTTATTCTTCGTACTCCTTGTGTTGGTGTCCTGGATGTCGAGCATCGCCCTTGGCGAACTATTCGTTACGTGGTTGATGGAGAGTCGCGCCCTAACTAGATTTAAGGCAAGCGTTTACAGTGGTGTAGGTGCCTGGCTGCTCGGCATCATCATGATCCTGTCCTTCAATCGTTGGAAATTTTCCTTTAGCATTCTCGGTGTGATCAAGACTCTGGGCATGTTCGATGTCACGGAAGTGCTGACATCGAGTTTTATGATGCCCGTCGTCGGCATGCTTTCTGCGCTATTTTCAGCCTGGGCCTTATCCAAGGTCATGACGCGCGAAGCACTGTCGATGCGCTCGCCATGCACCTATGATGCGTGGCTCTGGCTGAGTCGCCTGGCCGTGCCGCTGTGGCTGGTAATTGTGTTTGCCAATATGCGTCTATTCCTGTGACATCCGTCCGCAAGTCCGCTCTGCTTCCCTATAGTGCGCACGAGATGTACGTGCTTGTGGCGGATATCGAGTCCTACGGGAAGTTTCTTCCGTGGTGCGGCGGCGCTCGCATTCTGGCGCGCGAAGGCGATACGGTCACGGCGGCCATCGACATCGCTTACGGCGGAGTGCAGAAAACTTTCACAACGCGCAATCGTGTGCAGACAGATGCATCCATGGAGATGCGACTGGTCGAGGGACCGTTCCGCCACTTGCTCGGCAACTGGCGCTTTACGGCCCTGGATGAGGGCTCGTGCAAGGTCTCGTTCGATCTGGATTTCGAATTTTCCAACAGGATGCTGGCGCTGGTGATCGGCCCGGTATTCAGTCACATCGCCAACGGTATGGTCGACAGCTTCCGTCTGCGTGCAGTGGAGCTTTATGGCAGGCGCTAAGTGGCTGCACGTCGAGGTGGCCTACGCGAGCGAGTCGGAGCAGGTGATCATTCCTGTCACGGTTGCGTCCAGCGTGAGTATCGAGGAGGCGATACGTGCGAGCGGAATCCTGCAACGTTTCCCGGAAATCGATCTTGCGCGCGACGCGGTTGGGGTCTTTGGTCAAATCGCGGAGCTCGTCGATGTTGTGCAGGACGGCGAGCG
>JAKBDW010000590.1:0-10142 GCA_021834245.1 Pseudomonadota bacterium | reverse complement strand
TTTTGCGGTCCAGGCGCTGCGCACGGGGGGCGATCTGCTGATGAAGACCTTTCAGGGTCAAGGCTATGCCGAACTTCACCAGCGATTGAAGGGCAATTTTGAGCGCGTCCTGGTGCGTAAACCACGTGCCTCGCGTCCGCGCAGTCGGGAGATATACTTGGTAGGAAAGGGCTTCCACGGCGTCAATTGACCGATTTGGTCTGCGGTTGTTTCCCTGGAACAAACGTAGCAAAATGGAAGTCAATTCCAAGAATTGGTCAAACGCGCGGACAGATCTTGCTGTTCGTCCATGCAGTTGAAGAGGTAAGATATTGAATAATCTCACGAAAAATCTGCTCCTGTGGCTGGTGATTGCCGTCGTGCTGATGTCGGTATTCAACAATTTCGGCAGTCGGCAGGGTTCAGTACGCCCCATGGATTACTCGCAGTTCTACAGTCAGCTGCTGAGTGGACAGATCGATAAGGTCACCATGGAAGGCCGCAAGATCGAAGGTACGACCAAGAGCGGGCAGAATTTCAGCACCTATAGCCCTGAGACGGACAATCGCGCGCTTATTGGCGATCTGCTCAAGAACAGCGTCACCATTGACGCCAAGCCGCCGGAAGAGCAGTCGCTTTGGCTGCAGGTCTTAATCAACTGGTTCCCGATGTTGCTCCTTGTCGGCGTGTGGGTCTTTTTCATGCGCCAGATGCAGGGTGGCGGTAGCGGGCGTGGTGCGATGGGTTTCGGTAAAAGTCGCGCGCGCATGCTTACTGAAGAGCAGAACAAGGTCACCTTCGAGGATGTTGCCGGGGTAGAGGAAGCGAAGGAAGAGGTTGGTGAACTTGTTGAGTTCTTGCGTGACCCGTCCAAGTTCCAGAAGCTTGGTGGACGCATTCCCAAGGGCGTGCTCATGACGGGTTCTCCCGGTACCGGCAAGACGTTGCTCGCCAAGGCAATAGCAGGCGAGGCGAAGGTGCCGTTCTTTTCAATTTCCGGTTCCGACTTCGTCGAGATGTTCGTCGGCGTCGGCGCCTCGCGCGTGCGCGACATGTTTGAGCAGGCGAAGAAACACGCCCCATGCATCATTTTCATCGATGAAATTGATGCTGTTGGACGCCAGCGCGGCGCTGGACTGGGTGGTGGGCATGATGAACGCGAGCAGACCCTCAACCAGCTGCTGGTAGAGATGGACGGGTTTGAAGGCACCGAGGGCGTGATCGTCATCGCCGCGACCAACCGTCCCGACGTGCTTGATCCAGCGTTATTGCGCCCGGGCCGTTTTGACCGACAGGTGTACGTACCGCTACCGGATATACGCGGCCGTGAACAGATTCTCAAGGTTCATATGCGCAAGGTACCGGTGGCAGACAACGTCAATGCCAGCATCATCGCACGCGGCACTCCTGGGTTTTCCGGAGCAGATCTCGCCAACCTTGTGAATGAGGCGGCGCTGTTCGCGGCGCGCGCCAACAAGCGCATGGTCGACATGGAAGATTTCGAGAAGGCCAAGGACAAGATCGTGATGGGTGCCGAGCGCCGCTCGATCGTGATGCCGGAGAGGGAGCGTATGAATACCGCGTACCATGAATCTGGTCATGCGGTGGTGGCAAAAATGCTGCCGAACACCGATCCTGTGCACAAGGTGACCATTATTCCTCGCGGCCGCGCACTTGGCGTTACCATGCAGCTTCCGACGGAAGACCGTTACAGCCATGACCGCGAGTCGCTGCTGGCAACCATCGCTGTGCTCATGGGCGGGAGAATCGCGGAAGAAGTCTTCATGCACCAGATGACTACCGGCGCGGCGAATGACTTCGAGCGCGCCACCGATCTGGCGCGCAACATGGTTACGCGCTGGGGTATGAGCGATGCGCTCGGGACTCGCGTTTACGGGGAAAACCAGAGCGAGGTGTTTTTGGGGCGCGATGTAACGACACACAAGAATCTGAGCGACGCAACTGTTCAGCTCGTGGACAACGAGATTCGGCGGATCATCGATGAGCAGTATGCACGCGCCCGCAAAATCATCGAAGACAACCGGGAAAAGATCGAGGTGATGGCCAAGGCCTTGCTTGAATGGGAGACGCTCAACGCCGACCAGATCGATGACATCATGGCCGGGAAGCAGCCGCGTCCACCAGAGGATTTCGCAGGCCCCGCCTCGCCAGGTTCCGGCGAGCAACCCGGGAAGCCTGCGGCGCGCAAACCGCGTGTCAAGCCGATCGATACTCCGGCCGCCGAACATTGAGCCCGTCCCAATGGGACGGTAAATTACCACGTGAAGCCAGGGGCGTAGAGCGGAGCACAGAATGAAGGAGGCTCTGCTCAGCCCTCAAAGCCCCGATACACCGCTAACGCTCGATTGTGGTGGTCGATTGCTCGACCTGAGCCGCACCGCGATTATGGGCGTTCTTAATGTGACCCCCGATTCATTTTCCGACGGGGGTAATTTCATCTCTCCTGACAAGGCGCTAGAACATGCCCGCGCGATGGTTGCGGAAGGCGCCGATCTTATCGACGTAGGCGGCGAGTCTACGCGTCCCGGCGCGCGCAGCGTTTCCGTCGAGGAAGAACTCGAGCGCGTCGTTCCCGTCATCCGCGCCCTTCATGCAGCACTGTCGGTTCCGATTTCCATTGATACCTCAAAGCCGGAAGTCATGCGCGCTGCGGCCGCGGCCGGTGCTGGGCTGATCAACGATGTCATGGCCTTGCGCGCCGCCGGCGCGGTTGAAACTGCGCGTGATCTCGGCTTGCCGGTTTGTTTGATGCACATGCAAGGCGAGCCGCGCACGATGCAGGAAAATCCCCAATACCGGGATGTCGTCGCCGAAGTGAAAGATTTCCTTTACCAACGGGTCCAGGTCTGCATTCAGGCTGATATTCCCGAGCACCGGATCGTGGTAGACCCGGGGTTCGGTTTCGGCAAGAACCTTGAACATAATTTCGAATTGCTGCGTAAGCTCGCGGATTTCAAGGATCTTGGGGTGCCGATTCTCGTTGGGCTGTCGCGCAAATCGATGATTGGCGCCGCGCTCGCCTTGCCCGCGGGGCGCCGTCTTCATGCCAGTGTGGCGCTAGCCCTGTTAGCGGTGCAAAATGGTGCAAATATTTTGAGGGTTCACGATGTGGGCGCCACCCGCGACGCAGTACGGATGTTGGAGGCAGTAGCGCTTACCGCCCCCACAGGGTCTGGCGCACGGCGGTAGTCAATACAGGGCGTTCATTGGGATGTAGGGAGAGAGAATGAGTAAGCGTTACTTCGGTACTGACGGAATCCGCGGTTGCATGGGCGAAGAGCCGATCACGCCGGAAACAGTACTCAAGCTTGGATGGGCCGCCGGTCGTGTGCTTGGCAAGGGCGGTGCGGATCACCCAAAGATACTGATCGGGAAGGATACGCGTGTTTCAGGCTATCTCCTGGAATCGGCGCTCGAGGCCGGTCTTTCTGCCGCCGGTGTGGATATCCGTCTGCTTGGACCGATGCCCACACCTGGTATTGCCTATCTCACGCGCACAGCACGCGCGCGCGCCGGTATCGTAATCAGCGCATCGCATAATCCCTACCAGGATAACGGCATCAAGTTCTTTTCCTCCGAAGGGTCGAAGCTTCCGGATGAAGTGGAACTTGAAATGGAGCGCATGATGGCGGAACCGTTGCGTACGGTAGCGCCGGGAAAGCTGGGCAAAGCAAAACGCTACGAGGATGCCGGTGGCCGCTATATTGAGTTTTGCAAGAGCACCTTTCCTCATCGCCTTAACCTGGAAGGGCTGCGCATAGTAGTGGACTGTGCAAACGGAGCCGCGTACCAGATTGCGCCGCACGTGTTCAGCGAATTAGGTGCTGATGTTACCGCCATCGGGAATCAGCCAGATGGGCTGAATATCAATCACGATTGCGGTTCGACCAATACCGCCCTGCTGCGCAAGACTGTAGTCGACGAACGTGCAGCGCTCGGCATCGCCCTCGATGGTGATGGCGATCGGGTGATCATGGTTGACGCAGCGGGTGAAGTGGTCGACGGCGACCAGCTTCTTTATATAGTTGCCTTGGCGCGTCAGACGACGGACAGGCTGCGCGGCGGTGTCGTAGGCACGCTCATGAGCAACCTCGGCCTGGAACAGGGGTTGCAACGAAAAAACATACCGTTCAAGCGCGCCCAGGTTGGCGATCGCCACGTGCTTGCGATGCTTCAACAGGAGAGCTGGGAGCTTGGCGGCGAGACTTCCGGACATCTCATCTGCCTCGACAAAAGTACCACAGGCGACGGCATCGTCGCTGCACTGGAAGTGCTTGCCATACTGCGACAGTCGGGCCGCACGCTGACCGAGCTTAAAGCCGATATGGCGATATATCCGCAAATCATGATCAATGTGCGTATGAACCGACGCTTCGATATCAAGAACTCAGGTGCCGTCATGAGCGCGCTGAGCGAGGTTGAGGCGCAACTTGCGGCAAGTGGCCGGGTTGTGCTGCGTGCTTCGGGTACGGAGCCGGTCGTGCGTGTGATGATTGAGGGACAGGATCGCTCGCTCATCGAACGCCTTGGCCAATATCTGGCGGACAGCGTAAAAAGGGCTGCTGAAGAAGCAGCCTGAGAGTCCCATACGCAGGGGGCCAGAACTGATCGCTGCTGCCGTGCTTCGCTAATTTCCGCCGGTAAATTCCTGTCACAACCTGATCCGGATTTCGGTTCGTGCGCCTTGCGCTACCCCGACGCCGGTGAAGTTGGGGCAGTTTGCCGCTTTTTTAGGCAGATACTGCTACCGCGTAGGCGCGACAAATTGCTTTCCGCGCCTGTGCCCGGTAACATCGCGCCCGCTTTTCGTATTTTGGGTGTGAAGATCAAGGGGGAATCCCATGCGGCGTGCCATGGTGGCAGGAAACTGGAAAATGAACGGCAGCCGGGCCGAGGCGACTGCGCTTTTGCGCGATATCGAGCGCGGCTTGCTTGATGTGGGCAGCGCCGAAGTCGTGGTGTGCCCACCGTTCGTGTTCATCCCAGCCGTGGCCGAAATGCTGGTCGGGAAGAAGGCAGCTTGGGGCGGACAAAACCTGTGCATCCACAAGTCTGGGGCCTATACGGGCGAAGTATCGGGTCCGATGCTGCGCGAGTTCGGTTGCACTTACGTGATCGTGGGGCACTCCGAGCGGCGCGCGCTCTACGGCGAGGATGACCAGGTGGTGGCGCAGAAATTCCAGGCAGCCCAGAGTGCAGGACTGGTTCCGATTCTCTGCGTGGGAGAGACGCTGGCGGAGCGGGAATCAAATCAGACGGAGACGGTGGTAGCGCGTCAGCTGGACGCAGTAATCGGTCTTGCCGGTATCGCGGCATTGTCCAATAGCGTCGTTGCCTATGAGCCCGTGTGGGCCATCGGCACCGGCAAAACCGCCACGCCGGAGCAGGCCCAGGAAGTGCACCGGTTCATCCGAGCGCGTCTGGCGCGGGCAAACACGAATGTTGCTGACGGCCTGCGGATACTTTATGGCGGCAGTGTAAAGGGCGCGAATGCGCGCGAGCTGTTCGCGCAGAAAGACATTGACGGCGGTCTGATCGGCGGAGCATCGTTGAATGCGCAGGAATTTCTGACGATCTGTCGCGCCGCCCAGTAACGAGGAACAATACAGCCATGAAAGAAGTGCTTCTTGTAATCCATGTGCTAGTGGCCATTGCGTTGGTCGGTCTGGTGTTGCTGCAGCAGGGTAAGGGCGCCGATATGGGCGCGGCTTTTGGTAGCGGGGCTTCGCAGACGCTGTTTGGAGCGCGCGGGTCCGCGACATTCCTGAGCCGGGTTACCGCTGGGCTGGCAACTGTCTTTTTTCTAACGAGTCTCGTGCTTACCATTCTTTATACCCGGGAGGCGCGGACTAATAGTGTTACTCAGGAAGTCCCGGCAACATCAGTGCCGGTGACAACGACGCCGGCGCCTGCTGCGCCGACGAATGTACCTGAGGTGCCAAAGTAAGAAACAAAAGCCGAAGTGGTGAAATTGGTAGACACGCCGTCTTGAGGGGGCGGTGGCGCAAGCCGTGCGGGTTCGAGTCCCGCCTTCGGCACCAAATGTCAGATTGTCAGATGTCGCGGATAGGGGATTTTTATATCCCCCAAAATGGCGATAACTGCATGAATAATAACTATAATCCTTGATCGTACACGCTTGACTTTGATCTCTGCGGCGGCCTAGACTGCCCGACTGGGTTTTTGACGGCCCGGACATAATCAATAATGCATCATCTAAAAGGTGCATGGGGTCGAGCATGCTGGAGAACTATCTCCCGATACTAATCTTTATCGCCGTCGGCATCGCCGTGGGTGTCCTGCCTATGGCCATGGGTTGGCTGCTGGCACCGAATCGCCCGGATAGTGAAAAGCTTTCGCCCTACGAATGTGGTTTCGAAGCGTTTGAGGATTCGCGTACCAAGTTCGATGTTCGCTACTACCTCGTCGCCATTCTGTTCATCATTTTTGATCTCGAGATCGCTTTTCTGTTTCCATGGGCAGTTGTGCTGCACCAGATCGGTATGTTCGGCTTTCTTGCAATGATGCTGTTTCTCGGGATCCTCGTAATCGGTTTCATATACGAGTGGCGCAAGGGGGCGCTGGAATGGGAATAGAAGGAGCCTTCGAAAAGGGTTGGTTTACAACCTCCGCTGACAAGCTGATCAACTGGACACGCACAGGTTCCCTCTGGCCCATGACTTTTGGTTTGGCTTGCTGCGCGGTGGAGATGATGCACGCCGGCGCATCCCGCTATGACCTTGACCGCTTTGGTGTCATGTTCAGGCCGAGCCCGCGGCAGTCGGATGTGATGATCGTGGCAGGAACATTAGTAAACAAAATGGCTCCTGCCTTGCGCAAGGTTTATGACCAGATGGCTGAGCCGCGCTGGGTGATCTCCATGGGATCATGTGCGAACGGCGGCGGTTACTACCATTATTCCTATTCTGTGGTTCGCGGTTGTGACCGAATTGTACCGGTCGACATCTACGTTCCTGGCTGTCCTCCAACGGCGGAAGCGCTGCTGTACGGTATCATCCAGTTGCAGAACAAGATCAAACGCACTAACACCATAGCGCGGTAGGCCGCCGCCCGGAACCAAATCCATGACTGAATCCTTTCAGGCGCTCGCCAAGCACGTGGTCGAAAAATTCGGCGACGCTATCAGCAGCTCGCGCGAGGTTGGCGGCGAACTGACTCTCGAGGTGCGGCGCGAAGAGTTGCGCCGCGTGTGTTTGGGGTTGCGCGATATTTCGCTTTTCGGATTCGAACAGCTCATCGATCTTTGCGGTGTCGATTATCTTGACTACGGCGCGGAATCAACTGCCGGCCGCAGGGGCGGACCGCGCTTCGCCGTGGCCTACCATCTGCTGTCCGTGTCGCATAACCTGCGTCTGCGTCTGCGCGTATTCCTCGACGATGAAATGCCGGTAGTCGATTCGGTGATTGACATCTGGAACTCTGCCAGCTGGTATGAGCGCGAGGCGTTCGACCTGTTCGGGATCGTATTTGACGGGCATCCGGATCTGCGCCGGATTCTCACGGACTATGGTTTCATCGGACATCCGTTTCGCAAGGACTTCCCGCTGATCGGCCAGGTTGAAATGCGTTACGACACCGAGAAACAGCGCGTCGTCTATCAGCCTGTGACAATCGAACCGCGCGTCCTGGTACCACGCGTCATCCGTGAGGACGGCTATGCTGCGCGCGATAAGTAATTCTGTCGTGATAGCGGGAGTTTCGGTCGATGCCTGAGATTAGAAACTACACGATGAATTTTGGTCCGCAGCATCCGGCGGCCCATGGCGTGCTGCGTCTGGTTTTGGAGCTCGATGGGGAAGTGATCGAGCGGGCCGATCCGCATATCGGCTTGTTGCATCGCGGCACGGAAAAGCTTGCTGAAAGCAAGCCTTACAACCAGAGCATTGGCTACATGGACCGTCTCGACTATGTGTCCATGATGTGCAATGAGCATGGCTACGTACTTGCCATGGAAAAGCTCCTCGGCATTGAACCGCCGATCCGCGCCCAGTACATACGCGTAATGTTCGATGAGGTTACGCGCATACTGAATCATCTCCTTTGGCTGGGGTCGCACGCTCTCGATATTGGCGCGATGACCGTATTTCTGTACTGCTTTCGCGAGCGCGAAGACCTGATGGACATGTATGAGGCGGTATCGGGCGCGCGCATGCATGCTACCTATTACCGTGTGGGTGGGGTATACCGCGATTTGCCGGACAGCATGCCGAAATACAAAACCTCGAAATGGCATGACGAAGCGGATGTCACCCGGCTCAACGGCAATCGCCAGGGGTCGCTTCTGGATTTTATCTGGGACTTTACCGAGCGTTTCCCGGGATATGTTGACGGATATGAAACGCTGCTGACCGACAATCGTATCTGGAAGCAGCGAACTGTAGGCATCGGTGTCGTGTCGCCCGCAAGGGCGCTGCAGCTGGGATTCACGGGACCCATGTTGCGCGGCAGTGGCATCGAGTGGGATCTTCGCAAAAAGCAGCCGTATGAAGTCTATGACAGAGTCGACTTCGATATACCGGTGGGCGTCAACGGCGATTGTTACGATCGTTACCTTGTGCGTATCGAAGAAATGCGCCAGTCGAATCGAATTATCCGTCAATGTGTGGAATGGCTGAGACGTAATCCCGGCCCCGTCATCATCGGAAATCACAAGTTGGTGCCACCGAAGCGTACGGAAATGAAAGGTGACATGGAGTCGCTCATTCATCACTTCAAGCTGTTTACCGAAGGCTTCTGCATTCCGGAAGGCGAAGCCTACGCGGCAATCGAACATCCCAAGGGTGAGTTTGGGGTTTATCTCATTTCCGACGGAGCGAATAAGCCATATCGTCTGAAGATTCGTGCGCCCGGGTTCGCGCACCTGTCGGCTCTCGACGAGATGGTGCGAGGCCACATGATTGCCGACGTAGTAGCGGTAATCGGAACACAAGATATTGTGTTCGGCGAGATCGACCGCTGACGGGGCGCAGAAACTCGATGCTATCCAACGAATCGCTGGCGCGAATAGATCGCGAAATTGCCAAGTACCCACCTGATCGCAAGGCTTCAGCGGTCATTGCCGCTTTGCACATTGCGCAAGAGGAGCACGGCTGGCTGAGCGAACCGCTCATGGATTATGTGGCGAAGATTCTCGATTTGCAGCCAATCCAGGTCTATGAGGTTGCCACTTTCTACACGATGTTCGACCTCAAGCCGATCGGAAAATACAAGATCAGCGTGTGCACCAATATCTCGTGCATGCTGCGCGGTTGCGGACAGGTGGTGAAGCATCTCGAGAATCGACTCGGAATCCGCATGGGCGAGACCACTGCGGATGGAAAAGTTACGCTGAAGGAAGTGGAGTGCCTGGCGGCCTGCGGTGGCGCGCCGATGTTCATGATAGGCAAGACGTACTACGAAAATCTGACACCCGAACGGATCGATGAGATCCTCGGCTCGCTTAAGTAGGAGCGCCATGGCCAACGAAGTCTGTTTCAGCAACAAGCATCTGGACAAGCCGTGGACGCTTGCGACGTACCAGAGCACCGGCGGATATCAGGCGCTTACAAAGATCCTGCGCGGCAAGATTGCTCCCGACGATATCATCGCCGAGCTCAAGAAATCAGTGCTGCGCGGTCGTGGCGGTGCCGGATTTCCCACCGGGCTCAAGTGGAGTTTTATGCCGCGCTCGGCCCCGGGACAAAAGTACATCGTATGCAATTCGGACGAAGGGGAGCCGGGTACTTTCAAGGATCGCGACATACTGCGCTTCAATCCGCACGCAGTGATCGAAGGTATGGCAATCGCCGGCTATACCATCGGCGCGACCGTCGGCTACAACTATATGCGCGGCGAGTTTTACGAACCCTACGAGCGATTCGAGGCCGCGCTGGCAGAGGCGCGCGCGGCCGGGTTTATTGGCAAAAACATTCTGGGATCCGGAGTGGATTTCGAGTTGCACAGTCACATGGGCGCTGGCGCCTATATCTGCGGTGAGGAGACCGCCTTGCTCGAATCCCTGGAAGGCAAGAAGGGAATGCCACGCTTCAAGCCCCCGTTTCCGGCGAGTTTCGGCCTGTTCGGACGACCCACCACGATCAATAACACGGAAACGCTTGCCTCGGTACCATCCATCTTGCGCA
>JAKBDW010000476.1:0-10250 GCA_021834245.1 Pseudomonadota bacterium | reverse complement strand
AAATCATCATTCTTGTAGTTAATCACCTGTTCTGCGCCGAGTGCTTGCGCAAATGATGCTTTTTGCGCGCCACTTACCGTTACTGCCACGCGTGCTCCCAAGTGTCGTGCAAGCTGCAGCGCCACATGTCCAACACCGCCAGCACCAGCATGGATTAACACACTCTGGCTCGCCTTAAGCTGCGCACGGTCGTTCAGCGCCTCCCAAGCGGTGATCAGGACAAGTGGCACCGCTGCCGCTTCCGTAAACGAAAGACTGGCAGGTTTGGCCGCAGCGTAATCCTCGTGGATTGTGATGTATTCCGCATAATTTCCCGCCTCACCGCCGATACCGCCCTGAAAGAAATACACTGCCTCGCCAGGACGGAAGCGCGTCACCTTGCTGCCAGCAGCCTCGACAACCCCCGCACCGTCGCAGCCAAGGACTGCTGGAAGCCTGTCGGGATAGTAAGTACCATTAGTACGCAGCTTTGCATCGACCGGATTGATGCCAGCCGCATGCAGGCGCACGCGCAAATGCGAGGGACTTGGCAGTTCTGGCACCGGGATTTCGCCCAACTGAAGGACCTCAGGCCCTCCGGGGGCGCGCATCAAAATGGTTTGCATCGTGCGGTTTGTGGCCATTGTGGACTTGACTGCGGCAGTGTGGGAATTGACTAAACTACCAGAACATGCGCGCCGATTGAACCCGTTATGACCAACAATGACGATCGCAACGAGCTGGAACAACGCGTACAGCGGCTCGAAATAGCGCTGGACGCACTGCGCCTAGAGCGAGCAGCGCCAATTCCGCAACTGCTACAAAAACCCCCGCCGGCAATCGTTCATCCGGTTTGGCCGTTAATGCTTGGACTGCCGGCCCTCGCATGCGGGCTGCTCGGCCTGGGTTTGCCTCAGCATTACTACCAACCCTTGTTCGCATTCCTTTTTCTGCTGCTCGCCTATCACCGACAGGTCTGCCACTGGTTTACCAAACCCTGGCGCTGGCCGCTTGCGATCATGAACTTCTTGCTGCTTTGCCTGCTTTTCAAGCTGCTGCTTGGGGACGGCAATCAACATCCGCTGGGATGGTTCACGCTGCCGACCGTAACTGCCACACCACCCGCAAGCAATGAGCCCTGGTATCGGCATCTGCTACCCGGTTACAGCCTCACCTGGCAGGGCGTTTCCGGAGTCAGCGACTGGTTCATTGATTTGACACGTATTCAGGCTTTACTGGTCATCACCACCCTGGTCGGCGCCCTGTTCCGCTTCCAGCCATTTGCGTCCTTTGCGGCGCTGGCTCTGTTGGTACTTTCGATCCCAAGCTTTCTAGGCTTCAGTTGGGATTGGGTAATCCTGTTTCTTGTGCTCGGCGGAACCGCGATTTACCTGCAAGCTCCTGCAACGGCTGGACGCACGCCCTCTCGTTGAGCGGGGCATCCACCGGATCGGTCAACCCTCCAGAAGGATCTTTTCCGCCGCATTCAAGGCTTCCGGTGTCCCGTACAGCACCAGCACGTCACCGCTGCCAAGGTGCGTATCGCCACTCGGCTGCGGTCCGGTAATGCCTCCACGTCTTACCGTTGTCACAATGACGCCGCTACCGTCCAAATTCAGATCCACCAAACGCTTGCCGACCGCATGCGCCCCCGCCGGTAGCGTCACCGAATGCAGACGCACACGATAAGATTCCTCGACTTCATCCTCTCCGGCGGCACCGTGAAAAAAGCCGCGCAGCATTCGATAACGATCGCGACGGGCGGTCTGCACTTGACGCAGAACATGAGAAACC
Organism: Pseudomonadota bacterium; assembly: GCA_021834245.1. GTDB lineage: Bacteria > Pseudomonadota > Gammaproteobacteria > Acidiferrobacterales > UBA6901 > JAJXUF01. Next base: position 8,477 of record JAKBDW010000476.1, on the reverse strand, counting down.
GGCACACCCAACAGCATTAGCAGGTGTGAACCCATCATCAGGCTGCCTTCAAGACTCTCCGGGACCACTTCGGCGGCTCCGGCAGCCTTAAGCTGTTCGAGATTGCGGTCATCCATTGTACGGACGATCACCGGCATGTCGGGTCGCAGCTGACGTGTGACCTCCAATATGCGCAATGACGACGGCACATCCACAAAACTTATGGCGAGAGCCCGCGCGTACTTTAGCCCCGCGGCCTGCAGGATGTCGCTGCGCGCTCCGTCGCCGTAAATCACATTTTCGCCTGCATCCCGTGCGTCGCGCACCCGCACCGGATCGAGATCCAGACTTATGCTGCGGATGGCCTCCTGCTTGAGCATCCACGCCAAATTCTGACCACTTCGGCCGTAACCGCAAATAATTACGTGGTCATGCATGTCGCCCGCCGCCGCGCGAATGGAATCAAGGTTACTGCTGCGGCGCTCGCGATAACTCGGTACCAAGCGGGTCGCAAGCCTGCCGTTGTAACGTATGATTAGCGGCGCTACCAACATACTCAGAACCATCGTTGCAAGCACAATCTGAAGGATCTTATCCGGGAGCAGGTGCGAGTACTGCGCTTGGACCAGCATGGCAAAACCGAATTCGCCACTTTCGGCAAGCACGAGGCCGGTACGCAGGGCCACGCCCTGCTCCAACTTGAACATCCTACCAAGAATCGCGATGAGGCCTGCCTTTAACACCAGCATAATCCCGAGACTGCCCAGCACCCAGAACCAAAGCGGACGAATTGCGCTGAGATTGAGCAACATACCAACCGTTATGAAGAACAATCCCAAGAGAACATCGCGAAAAGGCAATATGTCGCTTTCCACCTGATGCCTATACTCTGTCTCGCCAATCATGAGGCCAGAGAGAAACGCACCAAGGGCCAGCGATAATCCAGCAAGCTGAGTAAGCCAAGCCGAAGCGAGTGTGATCAACAGCACGGTCAACATGAAGAACTCACGTGAGCGAGCAAGTGCAACTTCGTGGAAGATCGGCCGCAACAGCACCCTGCCCACCAGCAATATTACTGCCAAGACGACGAAGCTTTTCAAAACCGCCCAGGCAAGAGTGATCAAGACGGAATGGGCTGCATTTCCGCTGGCCAACATGGGGATGACGATAAGGAAGGGGACGACAACCAGGTCCTGGAAAAGCAGCACCCCCAGTGCCGCGCGGCCGTGACGCGAATGCTGTTCAAGCTGCTCAATCAGCTGTCTCATCGAGATCGCCGTGGAGGAAAGGCTAAGTACACCGCCGACAACTATTGCCCCCGGAGCCGGCACCCCAGCCATCCAAGCGAGACCACCGAACAGGGTAAAACTGAACAGAACCTGTGTACCTCCGAGGCCCAGAACCAGGCGCTTCATGGCGAGCAGTTGGGGAAGAGAAAATTCAAGCCCGATTGTGAACATCAGAAACACCAGCCCGAACTCTGCCAAGTTGCGCGTGCCCAAGAGATCCGGTATCCATCCAAGACCATAAGGCCCGACCGCAAAACCGGCGCAAAGATAGGCAAGCACCTGGGGAAGATGCAGATAGCGAAAAACCGCCACCAGCACTACAGCAACCGCCAGCAGGATCAAGATCTGCTGAAACACGAAATGGTACATGTAGGATATTGTTTTCCGTTTCGCTATACTCGCCAAGATTACTCTATGCCTCGTAACTTCGCGAAATACATGACAGAAAACTCCGCCCTGACGCGCTTCGGCCGCACGGTCATTGAACTCGAGGCTGCGGCGCTTTCCGCACTCACTGATCGCATAGACAAGGATTTCGCACGCGCCTGCCAGATCATTATGGGATGCGCCGGACGAGTCGTCGTCGTCGGCATGGGAAAGTCGGGGCACATCGGCGGCAAAATTGCTGCCACGCTGGCAAGCACGGGCACACCGGCGTTTTTTGTTCACCCTGGCGAGGCAAGTCACGGTGATCTTGGAATGATAACGCCACCCGATGTCGTGATTGCCATCTCCAACTCCGGAGAAACGGATGAAATCCTGACGATCCTGCCGATTATCAAACGCATGGGCGTGAAACTCATCAGCTTAAGCGGCAACCCGCAATCCAGCCTCGCGCAGCAAGCAGACGTAAATCTGGATGTGAGTGTTGAAAAGGAAGCCTGTCCGTTCAACCTGGCGCCCACCTCGAGCACCACGGCAACGCTTGCCATGGGCGATGCTCTGGCAATTGCACTGTTTCAGTCACGCGGGCTCACATCAGAAGACTTCGCTCGCTCTCACCCCGGCGGTAGGCTCGGACGCCGTCTGCTGGTTTACGTAAGAGACATCATGCACACAGATCGGAGCATACCGCTTGTCCGTCATGATGCTTCGTTGCGCGAAGCCCTGCTCGAAATGACTGGCAAGGGGTTGGGAATGACCGGTATCGTAGATGCCTGCGGGATTTTGCTTGGGATTTACACCGACGGAGACCTGCGACGCACTTTGAACAAGAATATCGACGTCTACAGCGCCAGAATCAGCGATGTCATGACCCAAAATCCGAAGACCACGCACGGCGACGTACTTGCTGCGGAAACTGTACAACTCATGCGTTCCCTCAATATCAACGGTTTGTTCGTCGTGGACGACGACAACCGTGTAGTTGGTGCGCTCAACATGCACGATCTGCTAAATGCGGGAGTAGTATAATGACTTCCGCGTATGCCCTGCCCTTCGATGTCGCACCGGCCACAATAGATCGCGCAGCCAGTATCAAGTTGGTCTTGTTCGATGTTGACGGTGTGCTGACAGATGGCCGGCTTTTTGTCGACAACAATGGTGAGGAATACAAGGCGTTCAATTCACGCGACGGGCACGGCATGAAGATGCTGCAGCGCAATGGGGTGGAAATTGGAATTATAACCGGACGCAACTCGCGCATTGTCGAACACCGCACCAAGGAACTCGGCATTCGGCACGTTTTCCAAGGATGCCAGGAAAAACTTCCGGTATATGAAAAACTTTTGGTCCAACTTGGCCTGAATTCAAATCAGGCGGCGTTCGTCGGCGACGACGTTGTCGATCTACCCATCATGTTGCGCGCCGGGTTCGCGGTGGCTGTGCATGACGCCCACGCCCTGGTGAAGAAGCATGCGCACTGGGTGACGCCAAGCACCGGTGGTCAAGGCGCTGCTCGCGATCTTTGCGAGCTCATCATGGTGGCGCAGGGAACGTATGTTGCGGAAATGCAGCGCTATCTTTGAAGTGACGAGGAACGCACATCGTAGTTCGGTGGGCTCGCTGCGTTTATGAATTGGCAGCTTAACAAGGTAATGATCGCCGTCATCCTGCTGGTGCTGCTGATTCTGTCCATATGGCTGCCAAATGCCCTTATTACTCCGGTCATATCGATGAAGACGATCAGCGGACATGAGCCGGACTACGAAATACAGGACTTCACATTGACCGCCATGAACCGGCAGGGACAGCCGAGGTATAAGCTGAGCGCGCAATCGCTAGTGCATTATCCGTCCGACAAGTCTGCCGCCCTCACGCAACCGCGCCTCACGCAGTTCACGCCAGGCCAGCCGCCAATCTATACTTCGGCCGATAGCGGCCGCGTCTACAATCGTGGCAAGGAATTGCTGATGACCGGCCATGTCAAAGTCGTGCGCGGCGGAAGCAAGAATCAACCAGGCGGCGACGTCAGCACGCATGAATTGAGGATTGTGCTCGAGTGATGCGCATTCCATCCGCTGTTGCGTTGAGTTTCTTCCTGTTCGCGGGTGGCTTGAGCTCGGTTATCTCGCTGGCAGCGCAGGCCGACACTGCCGCACCCCAAAGTCCGCCTGCACCGGCACCCGCCAAAGCGACACCGACAAGCGCAAAACGGGAGACGCCGGATTTGGCGCGCGAACGACACGAACCCATTCACGTCAGCGCCGACAGCATTGAAATAAACCAGCGGAAGGGTGTGGCGTACTACCGCGGGCACGTGGTGTTCGTGCAGGGCGGCCTACGCATCACGGCATCACGGGCCACAGCACATATGCGTAATAACGCTATACAGACGGTAACTGCCGAGGGCAATCCACTAACGATTTTCCAGAGCGCTCCAGCGCCAGAACAGGTAGTGCGCGGCTCCGCGGCGCATATGGAGTACAATGCATTCAAACAACTATTGAGTCTTTACGGCGACGTGGCGTTCGAGCAGGGCAGCGACTCCTTGCACAGTGGTACGTTGCATTACGATATCGCCACCGGCACGGTAACGGCTGAGGCGAGTCCGGCCCAGGATCAGGTCCACGTCGTAATCCAGCCGACCCGCGTTCCGGGCGTACCTACGGAGCCCGGTTCAGCCAAGCCTGGGGTGACAAAGTGAGCGTCCTCAGCGCGGTTGAACTGAACAAGCGTTACAAGACTCGCCAGGTGGTCAAGAACGTATCGCTAGAGATAGGCAGCGGCGAGGTCGTGGGTCTACTCGGACCCAATGGCGCGGGAAAGACAACCTGCTTCTACATGATCGTCGGCCTCGTTCCGATAGACCGTGGCGCAATTGTCCTGGACGGAAAAGACATCAGTCGCCTGCCCATGCATAAGCGCGCTCGTCTCGGACTCGGTTATCTGCCCCAAGAACCTTCGGTATTTCGCAAGTTGTCGGTGCAGGACAACATCCTGGGTATACTTGAAACGGTTCCTGGACTGTCTGCGGCGGAGCGCGCGCACCGACTTGAGGAACTGCTGCAGGAGCTGCACATCACGGAACGGCGCACCGCCCTGGGCATCAGCCTGTCAGGTGGTGAGCGACGGCGCGTTGAAATCGCACGGGCGCTGGCAACCCGCCCACAGTTCATTTTGCTCGACGAACCCTTTGCCGGAGTCGATCCTATTTCCGTTCTCGACATACAGCAGCTGATATCGCATTTGCAGAAGCTGGGCATTGGCGTCCTAATTACTGACCATAATGTGCGCGAAACCCTGAAAATCTGCGACCGGGCGTACATCCTAAGCGAGGGTCAAGTGTTGGCCGAGGGCGGGCCATCGGAAATTCTGTATAATGAAGAGGTGAAAAAGGTGTACTTGGGAGAAGATTTTCGCCTGTAGAACCACGGATGGGTGGCAGCGCAACCCCGTTGCTCGGTGTGGCACTTGAAGCCAGAAACATGCAAGAAGCGGTCTGACCACGCGCCGCGGGCCCGGTAAACCCACAATCCCGGACCTCTTTGCTCAACACTCTGGTTACGTTTGTTTATTCTAATTTTGTAATGACCAACTGATCATATATGGCATATGATCAGGCCAAAAATGGACTAAACTTTTAGATAATGGACAACAAGACAGATTACATAGCGTCAGAGTCCGCCCAGCGGGGGCCCTAGGTTAGCGGCGCCTATTCACCGATGAAACAGTCACTCGATCTCAAACTCGGACAGCACCTGACAATTACGCCGCAACTGCAGCAGGCGATACGCCTGCTGCAGTTGTCGTCGATTGAATTGCAGCAGGAAATTCAGGAAGCCCTGGAAAACAATCCTTTGCTAGAAGAGTTTGACGATGAGGCCGGCGCAAAGAGCGAGTCTGAAGACCAAGTTGCTGACTCCACCAAATTGGAAGAATTTGAAACCAGCGACCGCGATGAACAAATGGAATCGGGCGCATCCGATGACATGGCTGCCGAAGGCAGCGCTGATGGCGATGAGGGGACGGCCCAGGAAGACTATGCGAGCGATGCCTGGGAGGACAATTTCGACACAGCTTCGAGCACGACCGACCGATCCGGCCCCGACGATGGCCTGCCTGACATAGACGCGCGTAACAGTGCGCCTTTGACTCTGCGGGATCATCTGCGATGGCAGATGCAAATGACCCCCTTTTCCGATACCGATCGTCAGATCGCTCTGGCCCTCATTGATGCCATCAATGAGGACGGCTACCTCGCCGTTGGGCTGGAGGAAATACGACAATCGCTGGTGGTCGACAACCGCCAGGGCGCAACAGACCAAAAAGCTCAAGTAGGCGCGGAACCGGTGGGGCTCGATGAAATCGAGGCAGTCTTGCATCAGATACAGAATTTCGATCCAATCGGCGTAGGGGCGCGAAATCTAAGCGAGTGTCTAGTTCTGCAGCTGCGAGGCCTCGACCCGGCAACGCCATTTCTGGCAGAAGCACGCGAACTGGCGCGTCCGGAACTCCTCGATCTACTTGGCTCGCGCGACTACAAACAGCTGCGCCGCGCAATGAAGTTGCGACCTGAAGATTTGCAGGCGGCCATTGATCTAATCCAGCACCTCAATCCCCGACCAGGCGGCAGCATTCAGACCAGCCAGGCCAGCTACGTGGTACCCGACATTCTGGTGAGAAAGTCGAGAGGCGTGTGGCGGGCGGAACTGAACGGTAGCACTGCGCCGCGGTTACGCGTCAACCCGCATTACGAAAAGATGATTCAGCGCAGTGGTGGCGCGGATAACAAGTACCTGCAAGAGCGTCTGCAGGAGGCGCGTTGGTTTATCAAAAGCTTGGCCAGTCGCAACGAGACGCTCCTGAAGGTTGCCCGAGCGATAGTTGATCGCCAACGATCTTTCTTTGACCACGGCCCGGAGGCTATGAAACCTTTGGTGCTGCACGATATTGCCGAAGTCGTCGAGATGCATGAATCTACAATTTCGCGCGTGACAACGCAGAAGTATATGCTGACACCGCGCGGAATTTTCGAGCTTAAGTATTTCTTCTCAAGTCACGTTAGTACTGCGGATGGCGGGACTTGTTCGGCAACCGCTATCCGCTCGCTAATTAAGAAGCTGGTCGAGGCGGAAACGGCGTCTAAACCCATAAGCGACAGCAAAATCGCTGAAATTCTTGAGGAACAGGGTATTAACGTGGCGCGCCGCACCGTGGCAAAATATCGCGAATCCCTTAACATTCCGCCGTCTAGTCAAAGAAAGACTTTGGTTTAACGTTCAATTGGAGAGTGCCAATGCAAATTACCGTGACCGGACAACAGGTGGACGTCACAGAACCTCTGCGCAATTACGTCGCGGAAAAGATCGGCCGTATCCAGAAGCATTTTGATCACGTCACAACGACAAACGTGGTACTGCACTTTGAGAAGCGCAAGAACCGCCATACCGTCGAAGCCACGATTCACGCAAAGGGCACCAAGCTGCATGCAGATTCTGAGCATAACGACATGTACGCTGCCATCGATGATTTAGCCGACAAACTCGACAGGCAGGTGCTCAAACACAAGGAAAAAATCACTGATCACCACCGCAATGGCGGTGCATTGAAGGACCAGAAAGCAAAGTAGCATTTCGCAAGGCGCAACGCCGCAGCTGCGGCGTCTAGCCTTGCGCGGCCTTACTTTCTTTCCAATTTGCGCGGCATCGGATCGTTCCTTGCCGCGGCATGTAGTTGCTACTGGCTGCCTTTTCGCGCTCCTTACCGCGTTTTTACCGCAATACCGGCGTTGATCAGGTAAAGATGCTTGCGTGTTTGGTATTTACAGGCAAAATGCCTGTATAGCACCTCACTTTCAACGTCGCCAGAAGGCGCGAATGACAGCGCTGATGACCACAATCCTCACCGCCAACGACCTATTTGAAGCCCAGCGTGCGCCCCTAAAGCTGAAATGGCTGTCCGGCCAATCAGGCAAGGACAGACTGCTCGAACCTGCTACAGCGAAATTCCCTGGGATGGCATTGGTCGGTCACCTGAATTTTGTCCATCCGAACCGGGTGCAAATCCTCGGCAGCGCCGAGACCGCGTATCTCCGGAAGCTCGCGCCGGCCAAACGCCGCCAGGCAATTCACGATCTTTTCAGCTGCGCTACCACAGCTGTGGTGGTCGTGGCGAATGACGAAAAGGCGACCCCAGAGCTGCGCACTGCCGCGGAAGCCATGAAACTGCCTTTGTTTACGTCACCGCTGCCGAGCCCGCAAGTAATCGACCATCTGCAGCATTACCTTACGCGCGCGCTAGCCGGTCATGTCACCTTGCATGGCGTCTACATGGAAGTAATGGGGGTGGGTGTGCTGCTTACGGGAGAAAGCGGCATGGGCAAGAGTGAATTGGCATTGGAGTTGCTGAGCCGCAATCATCGATTGATCGCGGATGATGCAGTTGATTTTTACCGCACCGGACCCGATGTGCTGTTGGGCCGCAGCCCAAGCATCCTACGGGACTTTCTTGAGGTCCGCGGTCTGGGAATATTGAACGTGCGCGCCATGTTTGGCGAAACCGCGGTACGCGCCGAAAAGACCTTGCGCCTCATAGTACGCCTGGAACAGATGAAGAAGCGGCGCCTTAGCCATATCGATCGCCTGCAGGCGGAACAGAAAACAGTACGTATTCTGGATGTTGAAATACCTGAGGTCGTGCTTTACGTCGCCCCGGGGCGCAACCTGGCTGTGCTGGTCGAAGTTGCAACGCGTGGCCACATACTTAGAATGCGCGGCGTGAACCCTTTGGAGGAACTTGTGAAACGCCAGGAAATGGCAATGAAGGGTC
>JAKBDW010000172.1:0-10352 GCA_021834245.1 Pseudomonadota bacterium | reverse complement strand
TGCGAAACTTAAGCCACTCTGCCAGCAGATCCTTAAGCGCAAATACTCGCGGGCGGCCGTCCAACCCGATCATATTGATGTTGACTCGGTATGAGCGCTCGAGATCTGTGGTCGCAAAAAGATGATCCATTAGCTCCACCGGATCGATGCGCCCGCTACGCGGTACTATTACGAGGCGAATCGGATTCTCGTGGTCTGATTCGTCGCGCAGATCGTCGACCATAGGCAGCTTTTTTTGCTGCATCTGTTGCGCGATCTGTTCCAGGACTTTGGCTGGCGATACCTGGTAGGGCAACGCAGTGATGACGATATCGCCGTTCTCACGGCTCCATCTGGCGCGCGCCCGTATCGAGCCGATGCCGGTGTTATACATCGAGCGGATTTCCGCCTTCGGCGTGACGATTTCCGCTTCGGTCGGATAGTCCGGGCCTTGAATGTGCTTCATCAGCTCGCCGGTAGTGGCATCCGGTTTTTCCAAAAGCCGCACGCAGGCGGCAGTCACTTCGCGCGCGTTGTGTGGCGGGATATCCGTAGCCATGCCGACAGCGATGCCCGTAGTTCCGTTCAGAAGCACGTGCGGCAGGCGTGCCGGCATGACCTTTGGCTCTTCCAGCGTGCCGTCAAAATTTGCCTGCCATTCGACTGTCCCCTGCTCCAGTTCCGCAAGCAGCACCTGGGCAAAAGGCGTGAGGCGCGATTCGGTGTAGCGCATCGCGGCAAATGACTTTGGATCATCCGGCGAACCCCAGTTTCCCTGGCCATCGACGAGCGGATAGCGGTAACTGAACGGCTGTGCCATGAGCACCATCGCCTCGTAGCATGCGGTATCACCGTGCGGGTGATACTTGCCCAACACGTCACCTACAGTACGCGCCGATTTTTTATATTTGGCGGCAGCCGAGAGTCCAAGTTCCGACATCGCGTAAACGATTCGGCGCTGCACGGGCTTGAGTCCGTCAGTGATGCTTGGCAGTGCCCGGTCCAGCACGACATACATCGAGTAGTCTAGATAAGCTTTCTCGGTAAATGTCGCAAGCGGCAGCCTTTCGATCGAGGCAACCCGCGGACGCGCCTCTATTGAGGTAGCCTTGCCGCGCGCGGCAAGGGGCTTTTTCGGAGGTGTGGACTTACCAGATGACTTCTTGGCCATGACAAACCTTTCTCTGCTTGATAGGCGCTATGCGCGTGAAAAATCGGGGCGCTCTATGGGTGTAACGCACACGACGCGCACCGCTCAGCTTACGTCAGCCTTGTTGCCGTTTTTCTCCAGCCATTCCTTGCGATCCGCGGCTCGCTTTTTGGCGAGCATCATGTCCATGACACGATTTGTGTTGTCGCCCGATTTTATCTCTAGCTGAACCAGACGGCGGGTATTGGGATCCATCACCGTTTCGCGCAGCTGTGGTGGATTCATCTCACCCAGACCTTTGAATCGGGTGACGCTTGGCCGTGCGCGCGGATTTTCCTTCTGAATGCGCTCCAGAATCTGCTTGCGTTCGCTTTCATCCAGCGCGTAATACACCGACTGCCCGACGTCGATGCGGAAAAGCGGTGGCATGGCAACGTACACATGTCCGGCAGCCACCAATGGCTTAAAGTGGCGCACGAACAGGGCGCACAGAAGAGTGGCAATGTGCGCGCCGTCGCTGTCGGCGTCGGCCAAAATGCAAACCTTGCCGTAGCGCAGACTCCCGAGTTCGCTTGAGCCCGGATCCACTCCCAGCGCTACAGCGATGTCATGCACTTCCTGCGAGCCGAGCACCTGCGTCGAATCTACCTCCCAGGTATTCAGGATCTTGCCGCGCAGGGGCATGATGGCCTGGAAATTCTTGTCGCGCGCCTGTTTGGCCGAGCCGCCGGCAGAATCGCCCTCCACGAGAAAAAGCTCGGTCATGGCCAGATCGCTCGAAAGGCAGTCAGCCAGCTTGCCGGGTAGCGCCGGACCGGCCCCAACTTTCTTGCGTTCAACCTTCTTTGCGGTGCGCTGGCGTTCCAGCGCTGTCTCAATGGCGAGATTGGCGATGCGCTCGGCGTCCGCCACATGCTGCATCAGCCACTGGGCAAAGGCATCCTTGGTGATGGTCCCGACGAAAGCCGCCGCTTCGCGCGAGGTAAGTCGCTCCTTGGTTTGACCCGAGAACTGCGGATCGCGCATTTTGTAGGAAAGTACATACGCAGTGAGCCCCCAAACATCTTCCGGAGACAGCTTGAGACCGCGCGGCAGCAGGCTGCGGAATTCGCAGAATTCGCGCAGGGCGTCAGTTAGCCCCTGGCGGAATCCGTTCACATGGGTGCCATCCTGCGCCGTGGGAATCAGATTGACGTAGCTCTCCAGGAGCGGTGAATCGTTTTCTGGCGCCCACACGATTGCCCAGTCGAGTTCACCATCATTGTCGCGGAAACGACCCACAAACGGATCGGCCGGAATCAGCTCCTGCTTGCCAAGTTCGCTCAATAAGTAGTCCTTTAGCCCGTCTTCGTAATACCACGCTTCGTCGTTCTTGCTGTCGGATTCATCCTGAAAGGTAATGCGCAAGCCCGGACAGAGGACGCTTTTGGCACGCAGCACGTGCTTGAGCCTTGGAACGTGGAACTTCGGGCTGTCGAAGAATTTCTCATCCGGCCAGAAGCGCACCGTGGTACCCGTTGTGCGAGCACCGACGCTTCCGACGGTCTTCAGGTCGACGGCCTTCTGGCCATCGGCAAATACCATCTTGTATTCTTTGCCGCCGCGTTTGACGTAGACCTCGAGCTTCTTGGACAGCGCATTGACCACGGACACACCCACCCCGTGCAGTCCGCCGGAGAAACTGTAGCTCTTGTTCGAGAACTTACCCCCGGCATGAAGGCGCGTCAGGATCACTTCCACGCCGGACACTCCCTCGCCCTTGTGCTTATCCACGGGCATGCCTCGCCCGTCGTCGCTCACCGCCAGCGAACCATCCTTGTAGAGCACCACATCGATGCGCGTTGCATGCCCGGCGATGGCTTCGTCGACGGAATTGTCGATCACTTCCTGCGCAAGATGGTTTGGGCGCTGTGTATCGGTGTACATCCCCGGACGCTTGCGCACGGGTTCAAGGCCGGTCAAAACTTCAATCGCGGACGCGTCGTAGGCCTGGCTCATGGGGGCGGTTGGGACTCGCTAGGGCGGGATGAAGGAAACGTGCGTCTGCGGACATGACCACAGCCCGGCGAGCGCACGAGAAAATTGGCCAAGTCAGGTCGCAAACATGCGACCGCGGCCGCTAAAACCAGTGGGAACCCAGTCATTGGCGGCGCATTATAGCGCCTTGGCCGCGTGATGCGATAGACAGAAGTCGACCCGCGCTAGGCGCAAAGATCGCGTGCAAGCGCCACACGCACGGCTTCGGGCACGGGTTCAACGACGTACGAATAGGCAGGATGATCGATTCCCATGCTGACCGCGGCGCCGGACTTCACCGCCCGGATCATCTCCGGACTGAGTTCGAATCGCAAAAAGTGCACGGAGGAAGTCTTGTCCGGTGCAGTGCGATCCAGGTCCTCGTCGGCGACGGGCCATACGCGATCGAACCCGTGCACCCGCACCCAGACCTTGTGCTCGATGCCGATCATTCGCGCAAGTGCAGCCTGGCGTTCTTTTTCGTCGCCATATTCGATCATGAACGTCGCCTTCCAATTACTGCCATCTGGAATAAGCGGGTTATAGGCGGCGATTTCTTCGGCAATGCCTTGGGGTTCGAAAATTCGTTCCACGCGCAGCATTTCCTGCACCTGGTACTGCATGGTCAGCGCATCCTCAAAATAGAGACTGGCGTGCGGTCCGATGTGCAGGCGACGATCTTTCTTGTGTGCCATAACCTTGGCGCGGAATTCTTCACGTACCCTGGCATATTCTTCCAGGGACATGAGCTGCTCACGGGTTAGCTTTTGCATGACTGCGGGTTGCGGCATCCGGGCATTCCTCAGGACTTGTGCTTGCCCTCCAGGGCAACGATGGGTTTATCGGTGAACAGGTAGTCGCGCAGCTCCTTGTCGAAAGCCGGATCGTGGCGACGAATCCATTCGAGAGTCATGGCCGCGTGTTCCTTCTCCTCATCACGATTGTGCGCCAGAATTGCGCGTAGCTCCCGGTCCTTGCATGCATCCACGCGCTGGTTGTACCAATCCACCGCCTCGAGTTCCTCCATTAGAGAAACGATAGCGCGGTGCATATCGCGTGTTTCTTCGCGCAACTCTGTTTCGTGATACCCCTCGTTTGCCATGAGATTCTCCTCAATTTGGCTACAAATAACGCGAAAACCTGGACCCAATGCACACGCACGCTGCTCGTCGCAGGAGCGCTGGTCAGATGCCGTAGGCCGCACGCAACAGTGTCATCGGGTGCTCCGGCATTCTCGTGGAGTTAAGACCATTTTCAATCTGGTGTCCGGCCATGGGACAGTCGCTGCTGTAGTGATCTGCAGCAGCCTGCTTGACGCGATCCACAACCGGGCGCGCGATCTTCATCGAAGTCTCATGGAACTCGCTCTTCACGGCATAGGTCCCGTCATGGCCAGAGCAGCGTTCGATCGGCTCAATCTGCGTCTGTGGTATGAGCTGCAGCACGTCGCGCGTCTTCATGCCGATGTTTTGCACACGCAGGTGGCAGGCAACATGATAGGCGATCTTGCCCAATGGCTTCTTGAAATCCGTGCGCAGCTTTCCATCCTTGTGGCGCAACATGAGGTATTCAAACGGATCGAAGATTGCGGAACGCACCTTGGCAACATCGGCATCATCAGGAAAAAGCAGCGGCAATTCCTGCTTGAACATAAGGACACAGGACGGCACGGGCGCAACGATATCCCAACCCTCGTCGACGAGTTTCGCCAGGACCGGAATATTCGCCTCCTTGGCGCGTTGCACTGCTTCCAAGTCGCCAAGCTCAAGTTTTGGCATCCCACAACAGCGCTCCTTCTCCGCGACAGTTAGCGCTATGCCATTGTGGCGAAACACGGCAACGAGATCGTCGTTGATCTGCGGTTCGTTATAATTTCCGTAGCACGTGGCGAACAGCGCCACGCGTCCGCGCGTCGTAGCTGTCGGCTGCGCGGATGCGCCGCCGTCCGCGGTCCAGCACTTGCGGAAAGTGTCGCTGTGGTATTCGGGAACTATGGCGTCAGGATGAACCCCCAGCGCTTTGTCCAGCGTCGCACGGAAAAGCCGGTTTCGGTTTGCCGCATTGACAACCTGCACCACTATCGGAATTCCGGCCAGCTTGCCGACGGTATCGGTGCTGGTTAGGACGCGGTCGCGCAGACGCGTCTCGCCTTTTTTATACTTCACTGCCTTGGCACGCAGCATGAGATGGGGAAAGTCGACGTTCCACGCATGAGGCGGGACATACGGGCATTTCGTCATGTAGCACATGTCACACAAGTAACAGTGGTCAACGACTTTCCAGTACGTGGCTTTCGGCACGCCGTCCAGCTCGAGCGTTTCGGAGGCATCGATGGCATCGAACAGGGTGGGAAAGGACTGACACAGACTAAAGCAGCGGCGGCAACCGTGACAGATGTCGAAGACGCGATGCAGTTCTGCGAACAAGGTCTCCTCGTCGTAGAACAACGGGTTTTTCCAGTCCAGCGGATGGCGCGTGGGCGCCTCCAGACTTCCTTCGCGACTACCTTGAACGGGTGCGGACATGGATGACCCCTGTCAATTGTTCAATTATTAATGGACTGCTGCTGCTGCGCGACTTTTCGCCACTGGCTGACCCGGCCACTTCCTGTCGGCGATACCGGGATCTGGCCCCGAAGGCTGGTTCCAGACCAGCCCCGAGGGCAGAGTCCGAGGTTACTTGCCGAGACCGTCCAGAGCTTTTTGGAAACGGTTGGCGTGCGAACGTTCAGCTTTGGCCAGCGTTTCGAACCAATCTGCGATTTCCGCAAAACCTTCGTCGCGTGCAGTCTTCGCCATCCCCGGATACATGTCTGTGTACTCGTGGGTCTCACCCGCGATTGCGGCCTTCAGGTTGTCGCCTGTGCTTCCGATGGGAAGTCCGGTGGCAGGATCGCCGACGGCTTCCATGTACTCGAGGTGCCCATGGGCATGACCTGTCTCACCCTCAGCGGTGGAACGAAACACCGCCGAAACGTCGTTGAATCCTTCTACATCGGCCTTAGCCGCGAAATAGAGGTAACGACGATTGGCCTGAGACTCCCCGGCGAATGCAGCTTTGAGGTTTTCATGAGTCTTGGTGCCTTTGAGGGCTTTCATAATTGGGTCTCCATGTTGTTTGTCATCAGCGTCAAACAAGCGGGTTCGCTTATTTAGACTTATTCTAAATTCCTGAGGAGAAGGCTGTCAATAGCGAATTTACGAATAGCTGACCCCACCCACCATGACGTGGGTCAAAGATCCCCGGGAAAGCAGCAGGGCAGCCGCGCCAACGGTTAGCCATGCACAGCCCGGAACGCTTCAGCTCACATGTCACGGCCGCCACAACCGTATGGATCAGACTCAGCGCGCTTCAAAACCGACACGGGGGACACCCCTCCCGGCAAACGGCATTCGGTCTAGATCACGCAAAGCCTATCATTACGCCATGATTCTTCCTGGCACGGACGCGCTGCTCACGGACAGACTTTGTCGCAAAAGGATTGGCGAACGGTATTATCTCATCTAATATCTATTAATATATTGAGCTTCCCTGGTGGACAGGTCTTTTTCTACCCCCTTAATCATCAATAAGATATGGCGACTCCAAATCCGGCAAACAGCTTAAGCGGCCTGGCACTGCGGCTTGTGCGCGATGGACTGCTTAGCAGTATCGATGCCGAACGGCTGCAAAACGAGGCGGCGACCAAAAAGATCCCGTTTGTTACCCAGCTCGTTGACAGCAAGAAGCTGAATAGCACGGTCATTGCCCGGGCAGCTTCAGAAGAATTCGGCATTCCGCTGTTTGAGATCAACTCGCTCGACCTGGAGAGTGCTCCAGTCAAACTGATCGATGAAAAGATCATTCGCCGCCACCACGTGCTGCCTCTGTATAAGCGCGGCACCAAACTGTTTGTCGCGATTGCTGATCCAACGAATCTGCAGGCACTTGACGAAATCAAGTTTCACACCGGACTGGGTGCGGAACCTATTCTGGTGGAAGAAACAAAACTCGGCATAGCAATCGACAAATGTCTTGACGCAGCCGACACAACCCTCATGGACCTCTCCGGCGGGGACGATCTCGAGGGTCTGGACATCACGTCCGATGAGGACGCCAAAGGAAAGGCCGCTGACGACGGCGACATCAACGATGCGCCCATCGTCAAGTTCGTGAACAAGGTGCTGATGGACGCGATCAATCACGGTGCGTCAGATATTCATATTGAACCCTACGAGAAGTCGTACCGCGTTCGATTCCGCGAGGACGGCATGCTTCACGAAGTGGCGAACCCGCCTCTGGCGCTGGCAGGCCGAATCTCGGCGCGCATCAAGATTCTGTCTCGCCTCGACATTGCCGAACGCCGCGTGCCGCAGGATGGACGCATGAAACTGCGCATATCCAAGAATCGCGCAATCGATTTCCGTGTCAGCACCCTGCCAACTCTTTTTGGCGAGAAAGTCGTGATGCGTATTCTCGATCCGGCTTCCGCTACCCTTGGTGTCGACAAACTCGGATTTGAACCGGAGCAGAAGGCACTTTTCCTCGAAGCCATCGAACGTCCTTACGGCATGGTGCTGGTAACCGGGCCGACAGGAAGCGGCAAGACGGTCAGTCTGTATACGGCCGTCAACATTCTCAACACTGCGGACCGCAACATATCGACCGCCGAGGATCCGGTGGAAATCAATCTCGCAGGCATCAACCAGGTGAACGTCAACGAAAGAGCTGGCTTGACCTTTTCCTCGGCTCTGCGCGCTTTTCTGCGCCAAGACCCGGACGTTATCCTGGTGGGCGAAATTCGTGACCTCGAAACTGCCGAAATCGCCATCAAGGCGGCACAAACCGGTCATATGGTGCTCTCAACCCTACACACCAACGATGCTCCGACAACGCTCAGTCGACTGGTCAACATGGGAGTGGCGCCGTTCAATATCGCTTCTGCGGTGAATCTGATCGTCGCGCAACGCCTGGCGCGGCGGCTTTGCCCGGCGTGCAAGAAACCACAGGACATTCCAAAACCGGCGCTCGCCAAGGCGGGATTCAAGGAAAGTGAATTGGCCGAATTGAAAGTATATGGCCCGGTGGGTTGCGATGACTGCAATGAAGGTTACAGGGGTCGAGTAGGCATCTACCAGGTCATGCCGATCTCCGAAGCGATAGGTGCGATTATTATGCGCGGCGGGACGGCGCTCGACATCGAGAATCAGGCGCGCAAGGAAGGAATCCCTGACCTGCGCGTCTCGGCATTGAGAAAGGTCCGCGAGGGCGTCACCAGCCTTGCGGAAATCGAACGGATCACCAACCAGTAAATACTATGGCAGAACAAGCGGCAGCCGCTCCAAAAACAAAACTCAGCACCTTCGTCTGGGAAGGCGTCGACAAGAAGGGTCGACGCATGAAAGGCGAATCCCAGGCCATTAGCGTTGCATACGTTAATGCCACGTTGCGACGGCAGGGGATCAATCCGCTAAAGGTGCGCAAACAAGCGGTTGCACTCTTCAAGCGCAAGAAGAAGATTACTCCGAAAGACGTGGCTATCTTTAGTCGCCAGTTTGCTACGATGCTCCAGGCCGGGATTCCTATCGTCCAGTCGTTCGATATTGTCGGCAAGGGTCACGAGAACCCGTCCATGCAAGAGTTGCTGATGTCGATAAAGCAGGATATCGAATCGGGAACCAACCTCAGCACCGCCTTGGGAAAACATCCGCTGCAATTCGACGCGCTCTACTGCAATCTTGTTGCCGCCGGCGAACAGGCTGGTATTCTCGACGCGATTCTGGACAAGGTCGCCACCTACAAGGAAAAGGTTGAAGCAATCAAGGGCAAGATCAAATCGGCGCTGTTCTATCCGTCGGCGGTAATTGTCGTCGCGTTCATCATCACGTCGATCCTCATGATCTTTGTCATTCCGCAATTCCAGAGCCTGTTCCAAGGTTTTGGGGCGGCACTACCGGCCCTGACCCAAATGGTGGTCAATCTATCCCAGGTTTTCCGGCAGTACTGGTGGTTGATCTTCGGGGTATTGATCGGCACGGTGGTAGGTCTCGGTTACAGCTACAGGCGGTCCATCAAAATGCAACACACGCTCGATCGCCTGATACTGAAGGCACCGGTGGTCGGCGATATCGTCAAGAAAGCTACCATTGCCCGCTTCGCACGTACCTTGGCCACGATGTTCGCGGCGGGTGTACCGCTGGTCGAAAGCCTTGATTCGGTGGCGGGTGCCGCAGGCAATCGCGTGTATTACGAGGGAGTAATGGATATCAAGGCGGAAGTGAGCACCGGCAGCCAGCTGCATCCTTCCATGGAAAAGACGGGCTTGTTTCCCAACATGGTGGTGCAGATGGTATCAATCGGCGAAGAATCAGGCGAGCTCGACACCATGCTCGGCAAAGTGGCGGACTTCTACGAAGAGGAGGTCGACAACGCGGTTGAATCGCTGAGCAGCCTACTCGAACCCATTATCATGGCCGTGCTCGGCGTTATCGTAGGCACGCTCGTAATAGCCATGTACCTGCCCATCTTCAAACTCGCGTCGGTGGTATAGGCCGCTGCCGGCGGCAGATGCGAGCCTGAGCCGATCCGTTCAATGTATCTAGAGTTCTACCTGCGGAGTCATCCGGCGGCTTGGATCACTTTCCTAGGCATACTCGGCCTCATTATCGGAAGCTTTCTCAATGTAGTAATACATCGGCTCCCAATAATGCTGAATCGGAGCTGGCAACGCGAATGTCGCAGTCTTCTTGACTTGCAGGCCGAAACCGCAGAGAGCCCCGCATTTAACCTTGTTACACCCGGATCGAGCTGCCCGCATTGCGCGCATGCAATTCGCCCTTGGGAAAATATTCCTGTCTTGAGCTATGTCTTGCTGCGCGGCAAATGCTCGAATTGCGGCCGGCACATCTCTCCACG
This sequence comes from Pseudomonadota bacterium, assembly GCA_021834245.1. Lineage (GTDB taxonomy): Bacteria > Pseudomonadota > Gammaproteobacteria > Acidiferrobacterales > UBA6901 > JAJXUF01. The sequence goes on along the minus strand of JAKBDW010000172.1, from coordinate 313 downwards.
CTACCCGGCAGTGGAGCTTATCTCCGCCGCCCTGGCAGTCAGCGTCGCCATTCATTTCGGTTACGGCGCCGCCGCCGCGGCAGCTTGTGCGCTGTCCTGGGCACTGGTCGCGCTGGCATTCATCGATATCGATCACCAGCTGCTGCCGGATGCCATCACCATGCCGGTGTTATGGGCCGGATTAATAGTCAACAGCTTCGGGATCTTCACTTCGTTGCAATCAGCGCTGATTGGCGCCGTCGCGGGTTATATTTCTCTGTGGATGGTGTTCCACGGCTTTCGACTGCTCACTGGCAAGGAAGGCATGGGTTAT
>JAKBDW010000107.1:0-2540 GCA_021834245.1 Pseudomonadota bacterium | reverse complement strand
ACGAAATAACACGCCGCCAAAGCCGCCGGATCATGGTCGGCAAAGTAGCGGTTGGCGATGGCGCCCCGATAAGTGTGCAAAGCATGACCAATACGGAGACCTGCGACGTCGAAGCGACCGTTGCCCAGATTCAGGCACTGACGCGCGCGGGTGCCGATATTGTGCGCGTGTCGATTCCCTCGATGGATGCTGCCGAGGCTTTTGGCCGGATCCGCGCGCAGGTCGAAGTGCCGCTTGTCACCGACATCCACTTTGATTACCGCATAGCGTTGCGTGTGGCAGAACTCGGTGCTGATTGTCTGCGGATCAATCCCGGCAACATCGGGCGCGAGGACCGCGTGCGCCAGGTGGTGGAGGCCGCAAGAGAGCGTGGCATCCCGATTCGCATAGGTGTCAACGCAGGATCGCTCGAAAAGGACCTTCAAAAGAAGTACGGCGAACCGACGCCAGATGCCCTTGTCGATTCGGCTCTGAGGCATATTGAAATTCTTGAACGGCTCGCGTTCCACGACTACAAGGTGAGTGTCAAGGCTTCCGACGTCTTTCTAGCGGTGGCAGCGTACCGCAAACTGGCAGCCCTGACATCCAGCCCCTTGCACCTAGGAATCACTGAGGCTGGAGGGTTCCGTTCCGGCGCGGTAAAGTCCGCAATCGGTCTCGGCATGCTGCTTTCCGAGGGCATTGGAGACACTATCCGTGTATCGCTGGCGGCCGATCCGGTAGAGGAAATAAAAGTCGGATTCGATATTCTTAAGAGTCTGCAAATCCGCAGTAAGGGTATCAATCTGATTGCTTGTCCCTCCTGCTCGCGCCAAGAGTTCGATGTCATTGCCACGGTAAATGCACTCGAGTCGCGCCTAGAGGACATAACTGATCCTATGGATGTCGCCGTTATCGGCTGCGTGGTAAACGGACCGGGGGAGGCGCGCGAGGCTCACGTCGGGCTAGCCGGCGGTTCACCCAATCTGCTTTATATTGATGGTCATCCTGATCATAAAGTGCCCAAGGAACAGCTTGTGGACGAACTCGAACGGGTGATTCGCGAGCAGATACGTCGTCGGCGCGAGGCAGCGGATGGTTCCCCCGCGGTAGCGCGATTCCATCCCATCAAGCAAATCGGTTGAGATCGGTCCCGATGAGTCAGGCCATTCAGGCCGTTCGCGGGATGAACGATCTACTGCCCGAGAGCCTGGGTCTGTGGCAGCGTATCGAGCGCTGCGCAAGTGCCGTGCTGCGGGCCTACGGTTACCGCGAGATCCGCCTGCCGCTTCTTGAGAAGACTGAGCTCTATGTACGTTCCATCGGCGAAATCACGGATATCGTCGAGAAGGAGATGTACACGTTTGAGGATCGCAACGGCGACAGCCTGACTTTGCGCCCCGAAGGAACTGCCGGGTGCGTGCGTGCCGGTGTCGAAAACGGGTTGCTGCATAACCAGACCCAGCGCCTGTGGTACGCCGGTCCAATGTTTCGGCATGAAAGGCCGCAACGTGGTCGATATCGCCAGTTTTATCAGATCGGCGTGGAAGCTTTCGGGATGGCCGGACCGGACCTTGATGCCGAGCTTATCCTGATGACCGCACGCCTGTGGCGCGAACTGGGTATCGAAGACGTTACCTTGCAGGTAAATTCTCTCGGAACCGCAGCATGTCGTGCCCGCTATCGCGAATTGTTGGTCGATTATCTTGAAGCGCATCGTGCCGTGCTCGACGAAGACGGTCTGCGCCGCCTGGGCAGCAATCCGCTGCGGGTGCTCGACAGTAAAAATCCAGCGATGCGGGGGGTAATCGAGCACGCCCCTAGTCTGCTCGACCATCTTGATCCCGAGTCAGCCGCACATTTTGCGCGTTTGCGCGACTATCTGGATGACGCGGCTGTGCGCTATGTCATCAATCCGCGTCTTGTGCGCGGATTGGACTATTACACGCGCACGGTTTTCGAGTGGGTTTCCGGATCATTGGGCGCGCAGAGTACGGTGTGTGCCGGTGGTCGCTATGATGGCCTGGTGGGACAGTTGGGTGGAAGGGATACTCCGGCAGCAGGCTTTGCTTTGGGCATGGAACGCCTGGTGGAACTACTCGCCCAGAAAAATGCGGCACCGGTAAACAATGCGCCGCAACTCTACCTGGTGCTGTTGGGGGAAGTGGCAGAACGCCATGGAGCCAAGCTCGCGGAACGGCTGCGCGATCAGGGACTATCCGTCGAATGCAACGCTGGCGGTGGCTCAATCAAAAGCCAGATGAAGCGTGCTGATCGAAGCGGCGCGCAGTACGCCGTGCTGCTAGGCGAGGCTGAACTCAGTGCCGGTCTCGTCAGCCTAAAGGCCTTGCGCACGGATGAACCGCAGCGGGAAATGACCGAGGAAGGGCTGGCTCAGGCGCTCAAGTCTAAGCTGATGCAGCCCAACGGAATGTTTTGACCATACACAAATTTCGAAAAGAGCGGGGACAACTTGGACGCATACGACGCAGATCAACAACTTGAACAGCTCAAGCGCTGGTGGAATTCCTATGGCAATGCGCTGATTGGTGGAGTTCTGC
>JAKBDW010000417.1:0-10385 GCA_021834245.1 Pseudomonadota bacterium | reverse complement strand
GATCTCGGCGGCTCGTCATCGAGGTACATCTGCGCCGTGAAATTGACCGCCTGTCCGGCCAGCCGCGCGGCGATGACCAGTCCGGACTCGACGTAGCTGCCAAATCCCGACGAATCCGGCATGCGGATGAACTCATACATCACCGTGTTGCTGCCATCCGGCTCCAGCGGCTCCGGCAGTGCCGCACGGATGGCATCCGGGTCCGACACGTAGCTGATGATCAGGTACTCACGGTCGATAAAGCGATAGGGACCGCGCGGATATGACGGCGACATCGCTGGCATCGAGGGCAGGTCGAGCACATCGTTTGCATTCATGGTCGGGCGCGTCTCGCGTCTCGGCTGGAGGGGGTGAGATGGGGGAACGGTGTGCTACTGCATGTACCAGCCGTGGCTGGCGACGATCGACTGCCCGGTCAGCGCATTGCTGGGGAAGACCGCCAGGAACAGCGCCAGGCTGGCGATGTCGGCGGTGGTAGTGAATTCGCCATCGACGGTGTCCTTGAGCATCACGTTCCTGACCACGTCCTGCTCGCTGATGCCCAGTTCCCTGGCCTGCTCGGGAATCTGCCTCTCCACCAGCGGCGTGTGCACGAAACCGGGGCAGATGACGTTGGCGCGCACGCCCTTGTCGCCGCCCTCCTTGGCCAGCACGCGCGCCAGCCCGAGCAGGCCGTGCTTGGCGGTGACGTAGGCGCTCTTCAGTTTGGAGGCCTCGTGCGAGTGCACCGAGCCCATGTAGATGACCGTGCCGGACTTGCGCGCGTACATGCCGGGCAGCACCGCCCTGGTGGTGAGGAAGGCGCCATCGAGATGAATCGCCAGCATCTTCTTCCAGTCGGCGAAGGCGTAGTTCTCGATCGGGTTCACGATCTGGATGCCGGCGTTGGATACCAGAATGTCGACCGCGCCAAACGCTCTGGCCACCGCGGCGCAGCCGTCGTTGACCTGTTGCTCGCTGGTGACGTCCATGGCCACGCTCATGGCCTGGCCGCCGGCCTTGTTGATGGCCTCGGCCGCGGCCTTGGCGGCGTCCGGATTCAGATCGGCAATGGCCACGCGGGCGCCGGCGCGGGCGTAGGTTTCAGCGATCTCTTTGCCGATGCCGCTGGCGGCGCCGGTGACCAGCGCAGTCTTTCCGGCGAGGTCGATGCGTGCTGGGTCGCTCATTGGAACTCCGATGGGTCGTGATCATTGCGGCCGCGAGCGCGGCCAGCACGCGGGGAAACGGATGCGCTCAGCGGGGCTTGCCAGCACGGCCCGCTGTTGCATCGGGCGGGGCGACGCCATGGGTGCCTGCGGCCGTCTTCGGGTTGGTGCCTGCGACTTCCGCGGTGGATGCGCCGATCATGCCGGTCATCAGGTTCACGGCGCCCTGGAACGCGTTGACGAACGACGCGGTCCAGGCGTCCTGCAGCTGCGCGGACAGGCCACCGCCGAGTGCGCCGATCTCGTTCCGGGTGCAGCTCACGCCTGCGAAGCTGTCGTTCGCGTAGTCGACGATCAAGCGCATGATTTCGGCATAGGCTCCGGCGGTTTCAGCCATGTAGGTGCCGGAGCGTTCGTTCTGGTTGACCAGCGACCGGGTGATCTGACCCGCGGCATTGCGTGCCAGCGCCAGCGGGTCGACGCCATCCATCGCGGCGACGGTTGAGAAGTCGCACAGCACGCCGTGCAGCACCTCGACTTGCACATCGGTGATCCGCCGGTACTGCTCCAGCACCTTGGCCGTGAACAGAAACGTGTGGGCAATGTGGTCGTGATGCAGCTTTTTCAGCGCATCGAGTTGCACGGTGGAGATCATGACGCACTCCCGTTTGGATAGGGTCAAGCGGAACGCAGGCGCACGAGGGGGAAAGCTGTGCGGAACTGACGTTGGATCGACACTGCCACGACGTCCTGCTCCTGTTGTAGAGCGGGCAGAGCGCCAAAAGGATTCGCGACAGTGGACAGATGATCGCCGCCTGGCGTGGTTTGACGTGAAGCGCGGTGCAGCTCGGGAGCGGGCGTCACCGAGCCAGGGCGGACACCAGGCGGGTTGCGACTTGCAGACCCATTGCGGCATGTGGGCGTCGAGTCCGATGCACTCGGCGAGTCTCGCAGAGCATTTGACGTCTCCCTCGGTGGGGGAGGGGGGATGTGGCCGATCGGAGCCAGCCGGCGTTGACGGTTGAACCTATCCGCCCACGCCGGTTTGGTCGGTACCGTGGATTCTAGGCTTCGGCCGCGAGCGCCCGCGGATACGTTGGGTCCGGCGGCGAACGGCAAGCAACCCGTGCTGGTCTGTATGCGTCCCGTGTCATCCCGAGCCGTGAATTGCGCGCGGGCTGCGCACAACGATGCGTGTTGAATCCTTCTGGAAGCGGGCGCCCTCTGGTTCATGGAGGATCAGGTCGACGCGATGGGAATCCGTTGCCGCGATCGCCCCGATCAGATGTTGATCGCATCGAATCAGGAGTGTACTCATGTCCTTCAAAGCCCTGCCTGTCGCCCGCGCACGCGCGGGCGCCCCGTTGCCGGTGCGCCGCGCGGTCGAGAGCGAGGCTCACGTGTCAGCAACTGATCCCGCCCTAGCCGTGATGGTCGACTTCGTCCGCGATCATCCGGTTACGATCGGCCCCGAACGGCATATCGATGAAGCCCTGCAGGACATGCGCGCAAGCGGTGTGCGCACGCTGTTGGTGATCAGGCAGGGCGCGGTGGTTGGGCTGATCACGGCTTACGACATTCAGGGTGAACGACCGTTGCAGTTCATCCAGAGCTCGGATTGTGTTCACGACACGTGCCTGCATCGCGACGTCACGGTCGGCGACATCATGACACCGCTCGAGCAGTTGCCTGTTCTCAAGCTCGACGACGTGGCCGTGGCGCGTGTCGGCGATCTGCTGGAGACGTTCAAGGCGACGGCACAAACCCATCTGGTCGTCATCGAGAGCGAATCCGCTGATGCCATCCGGGTGCGCGGCCTGATCTCCTGCGCCCGGCTCGAAAGGCAGCTGGGCCTGAGCCCGGGTGCTGCGCCACAACACCGGATCGAGCGTGAAGTGACCTTGCTCAATGCCGTTCACTCGCCTCGTTGAGCCTCGTCGAGAGAAGGTCCGGATGGACACCGTGCGTGATCGGTGAATCGTCATCCCGCCGGGCACAGTGGGGTGTCATCCTGTGCGTGCGCGGACATGGCGCATTCACGCCGGCACGTCTTGCCCTGCTCGGCGTCATGCTGATGCTCGTGACAGGGTGTGCGACGACAACGCATAGCCAGGATCCCTACCGGAAAGTCAACCGCAAGGTCTTCGCCTTCAACCAGAAGGTGGACAAAGCCGTGGCGCGGCCGATCGCCAGGGGCTACGAGAACATCACCACGCCGACCGCGCGCAAACTGATCGGCAACTTTTATTCGAACATCCATCTGCCGATCAGCATCGTCAACGACGTGTTGCAGCTGCAGCTGGGCGGCGCGTCACGCGACATCGGGCGCCTTGCAGTCAACACCACCATCGGCCTGCTGGGCTTCTTCGATCCGGCCAGCGAATTGGGCCTGACCGAGGACAAGACCGACTTCGGTGTGACCCTAGCGCGCTGGGGAGTAGCGCAGGGCCCCTACCTAGTGCTGCCTCTGCTGGGGCCGACCACGGCACGTGACCTGTGGTCGTGGCCGGTCGACAGCTATCTGCTCGATCCCATGTCCTGGTATGCGCGCAACCACAGCCTGCGCTACCACGCCGAGTACCTGCCGGTGATGCTGTACTACGTGCAACTGCGTGCCAGTCTGCTCAGCGCTGATGATTTTCTCGACTCGGCCTACGATCCTTACCTGGCGATGCGCAATGCCTACCTGCAGCGGCGAACCTATCTGATCTACCACGGCAACCCGCCAACCTCGGTGATCGAGCGGATGCAGGGTGTCGGAGGCAGCTCCAGCAGTGACATCGAGCAACTGCTTCAGCAACAGCAGGCCTACGAGAAAGCGCACGCGGGCACTGGCACCGCTCCCGCACCAGCCACCTCGACACCCGCCATGGCAAGCAGCGCGCACCTTCCATGATCTTCTGTGGACTGAGGCTGGAGACGGGATGATCTGTGGGAGAGTAAGACCCATCAAATGTCCGCCGCGTGGCGCCAATGCATTTCCTAGAGGCCTGTCACGATGAACGCTTCCGTCGCTGTCTTCGATGCCTATGGCACCTTGTTCGACGTGCATTCCGCGGTTGCGAGGTTTGCTGACGTCCTCGAAGGTGATGCCGCGCGCATCTCGGAGTTATGGCGTCAGAAGCAGCTCGAGTACACCTGGACGCGTAGCCTGATCGGACGCTATGTGGACTTCTGGGAGATCACCAGGGAAGCGCTGAATGTTGCCTTGGCGACAAGTGGGCACAACGACCCCGGTTTGCGGACCGCACTGCTCGAGGCTTACCGCAAGCTCGATGCGTATCCCGATGTGCCTGTGGCGTTGGCCGGTTACCGCGCCATGGGGATCCGAACCGTGCTGTTCTCCAACGCGACGGCGCCCATGCTGATGACGGCGCTGGCTGCTACCGGACTCACCAACCTTGTCGACCGCACTTTTACCACCGACGATCAGGGCATCTACAAGCCTTCGCCACGGGTCTATGCCGCCGTGACCGAGTCTTTGGGAGTAACACCCGCCGACGTCCTTTTCCATTCCTCGAACGCCTGGGATGCGGCCGGTGCTGCGGCGTTCGGTTGGCGCGTGTTGTGGATCAATCGTGCTGGCAGACCACGCGAATACTCTTGGGTGCCGATGATTGAAGTGGCGGACTTGCACGCTGCGCTTGGAGCAGCGCAAGGCATCGCAGCATCAAACCGATGATTTCAGCGTTCGGCCGCGCTTGACTGCGGTGTTCTTCGCGATGCTTGAGGTCTTGTGCGTGGCGTCAGCAGAGCCGCTCGCAAGCGCGGTGATCAGAGGGCAATGCACGACGCCGCGGTTCGTCGCGCACTGCGTCACCAGACGCCCCAGCAGCCGTTCGATGCTCTGCAGGTGGGCCAAGCGCTCGCGCACGATGGCAAGCTTGTGCGCAGCGATGGCCTCGGCCTCGTGGCAATGCTGGCCATCATCCAGCGCCAGCAACTCCGCCACCTCCTCCAGCGTGAATCCCAGTGCCTGGCACTGCTTGATGAAGCTAATACGGCGCAGATCATCTTCGCTGTAGCGGCGGATGCCGCCCAGTGGACGATCCGGTTCGACCATGAGTCCTCGGCGCTGGTAGTAGCGTACCGTTTCCACATTGACACCGGCCGATTGAGCCATGGTGCCTATCGTGTAGGGCATGGGTTTGACTCCGTACCTCAGTCCGGCGCGAAGGTTACACTCGTCAACGGTGTTTCGGCCTGGAGGTAACGGAAGTGGCGATATCGCTGTGTCCGCCGATTCGGAAATGACCTGGCACCGATTCTCGGATTGACCCATCACGGCCGAGGATCAGTCTCAGCATTCGGGTGTTTCGGTGCATGGACGCGCAGTTGCGATTCGATGGGGTTATCGGGGGTAGGGCAGGGATTTGTTGCTGATCGGATTCGATAGCCTGCGACACTAAAGTAATCGAGACATCATCCCAATTTTTTCGCATCCCAATTGTACACATTAAGCTTTAACTTACTCAAAGCGGCTTTCTCAGCTGCAATGCTGGATTGATACACGAACTCAGAAACGTAACAGGGGCTTAGGCCAGACTTTTTTTCAGGCCAATCTTTCAGGGAAACTCCACCCTCTCCTCTGCGAGTCGCCATGCTGAACAGCTTGTTATACTGCCGAGGCGCAATTCCGGTGTACGCAAGGAACACAACCTTACCGTCGTGTTCAACGTACTCGCTCGACGAAAGCTCTACTTCCTCAGGATGCAGAACGTTCGTGCGGCTCTTAGGGTAGGGCTCTAGGTAGATAACTTGCTGAATGCCTGCCGCAATGATGTGCTTGGCACAGTTGTGGCAGGGGAAGGTGGTTACGTACATAGTCAATCTGTCAATAGGAACTCCTCTGCGCGCTGAATCTATAAGTGCAGCCATTTCGGCGTGAACTGGTCGCGTGAATTCGCCAATATTAAGGAACTGCGTACCCTTTAAATCGGATAGTAGTTGTTTTGCTAATTCTCGCGACGAGTGCTCCTGAGCATTTGCCGACAACCAACCCTTCTTCTCAATTCTTTCAAGCAATTCTTTGAGAATACTGGTCTTTATTTGCTTGGCACGATCATCATCTTTGTAAGCCCTGAGCCATTGATCGCGTCCGTCGGGCGAATCTTCATGCCAGTAAAATCCGCCACCACGTCGCGGAACTTCGTTCATGCCCAGCGCTACAACATCGATGTTGGTCATCTTGTTCGATCTATCGTGTGAAAACTTCACGATGACAGCGCCAACTTGTCGATTTTCGTCCGAAGATCGCAACGCCACAGAGCTGGCTTGATACATTGCGTATTCGCTCGGGTGGGGTGTATGAAACGGGTGACCAAATAGGAGGTCGACGAAACGCCCAACTTGATGTTCCCCGGATACTATGCCGAGGTTGGCAAAAAAATCAGCAAGGGGATAAGCATCGCGTGTATTCTGGCCCAGCCCATTTTCGTCATCTTGCTTTGTATCGATTGAGATGATCGACCGAGCCCCGCCAATAAACGATAAATGATCGGTTGCTTGCTCATCGTTGGCCTGCATCTGTGCAAGATGACGAACGCGCATCTCGTCTGGAGCATGACCAGCAATAAGCAAGAAAGATGAACCGTAAACCTCGCGCAGAAGCACAATTTCCGAGGGATGTTTGAGCTGATCCAAGATAAACGCATGATTAGTTGCTGGTTTATCGGCATCACCAGTGATGGATGCCCTTTTTTCGCGAATTTTTGCAATTGCCGCTAAAGCTAGTGCAGCGCCATCCCCTAGCGCACTGCGAAATGCAAGCCCAACGGCCTGACGGTGTTTGATGCGTGTAAAGGTAGATGAGTCGGATTCGTCAACCCAATCCGCAAAGTTGCGAAGAAGATCCGAAACGTGAATACCTACGGCCGCGTAATTGAAGCCCTTAAGGCTTGTGATCAGTGATTGTTTTAAGTCGGCAAGACTCGTTCCAACAGGACCGACTAAACCGAAAATTAGTTCTGGTCTGCTCGCATTTTCACTTGACATTTTATCCCCCTGAACAATGACGACGTTTATTCCCGCCGTCTAACAGGAAACTCGCCTGTGTTCGCGGCCCACAAAACACGGCCATCCGCCACCCAAAAATGACTGTAGCACCCTTGATCTCGCCAAACGGACGGGGACAATGTCGGCCGTTTGTGATGAATTTTGGCGTCCCAATGAGGTTGGTGGACGTGCTGAAGTGAGAGTGTTATAACTTCACCACATCCGCAAGGACACCGAAACATCACCCAAAGCCGATGTCCGTTGAAAGCAACCAGATAAAAAGCGTCATCCTTGATGTCACCATTTCGCGGCGGCTTGCCTAAAATAGTGACCTCGGGATATCTGACCGTTGGCCGACGCCCGCGTCGTTGGGAAACAGGGCGCCACAGCCATTCCCAGAAACTGTTCATAGCGAAATGCGAGCACGGCCCAAAGCCGGGCGGTTAAGGCGATGCGAACGCTGACGAAGAAGAAATTCCTTGCGCCGGCAATACGGACAATCAGGATCATTCTTCTCTTGTACGCTCCTGAATTCCATCCTTACGAAATCTAATCGGAAGGCGTCGCGGCGGAGTTCGGGAGGAAATTGGGGGAAGCGTTGCAGTAGATCAAATAGCGTTGCAACGCTGAAATCGGCAATGGCGCTGGTGAACGGACCGACCCCTGGTGCATGTTCGCCGCCTCCTTGTAGGTAGCGCTCAGCGGCTTGCGCGGGCGTGAGTAGTGGGTTCTCCCTTACAGCGTACTCATGCCGGATCCATTGCTCATTGATCACGCCTTGGCAAAATAGACACTCGCCGAACTCGGGAAGTACTGTACTCACTCTCCCGAAGTGATATCGCAAGCTAGGCTGCCCAATCTGGTCTAAAGCGACTTGACCACCTAGGCCAACATCTATCAAGGCTAATGCGTAGAGGTACACCGCGGCATTTAGTGTCTCGCGACCTATCTGATCGTCTGTGCATCCAAAAACTGCATCACAGGTCGACAGCACATCGATTACCGCAGGATCTTCATCTACCCGGCTTGGGAAGTGTGCAATCTCGGTCGAGAGGCCAATATCTGCCACAACATCCCTTAGAATCGCTGCTTTATTGCGGCCTACGTCTTCAAGTTTGGCGCCACGTACCCGATTAAGGTTACTGCTTTCCAGCTTGTCGTTGTCGACAATAACGAGCTCTTTGATACCAGCCCGCGCCAACAATGTTATTGCTGGGCTTCCCGTTCCACCGGCACCCACAACAGCCACACGCAGGGAACTAAGCTCGTCAACAAATGGTTTTCCAAAGGCAGCTGACTGGCGCTTGAAGACCTCATTGGCAGCTGCAGCTCCCTGCCTGTTGACAATAAGGGTTTGACCAATGACAAGCACATGCCGTGCCGTGTTGAATTCTTCCGGTTTAAGGCCATGCCTTACGCGTGCTATCCACCGACCACCACTAATCAACAACGCTACAAAATGAATATCGCGCCCATTCCGATTCGATAAAGCTGTCAAGAGGGTTTGTTCATTTATTTCATCAACGGGTGAGAACGAAAGAGGCCCTCCGGGATGGTTGTGCGCAAACCCAAAGACAAGCGACTCTTCCTCACAACGCTGAAAAAAAGATCGTAGATGGCGTATTTCAAATCTAATATGCGAAGAAGAGCTTTCTGATATCCAACGTTCATCAAAGGGAATGACGTCCACTGCAACGAATCGATCTGACGCAGACAAGCTGGATTCGCCGCATGTAAAACGCCGAAACAAGACAATGGCGGCTCGCTCGTGGCGGGCGGCATGTGACTCAAGGTAAGTGCGAAGCGATTCCTCTTGCGAGCCTAACAGTGTGATCCGTGGTCCAGTCATTGAGCCCCCGGATTTCGCAAGGCACGCGCAACTCGCCGATAAATTGAAATAATGTCGTCCTGGCCAGGCCGCCAAACCCCGTGACTCTGGGGGTTCCAGTGTCGTGACCAACGGCAAAATTCCCGTCCATTATAAATGCGGTTATCTCCACCCCCAGGTGGCAGCACCTGAGGAATTGGAACCCCATCGGCGCGCAAGAGGAAGGGGGAGCACCAGAACATGTCGTTGCCTGCTTGATTGTAGTTTTGCGGGATGACTACTAATACGTCGCATTGTGGGACAGTGTACATTCCTATTGTAAGTTCAAAATTAGTAAATATGAAAAAACGCTGCTGCTCCACTTCTTCGTATTTAATGCCGCGGTCGGCAAGCTTCGCATAATCGTCATCAAGCAAAAGCGCCATAATCAGCCGGCCTGGGAGCCGGTAGATTGAGTCGAGAAACGTGCAGGGCCGTTATGCTTTTCAAGATCGACTACAGTGTCATCCTTGATCTCCTGATCTGGCTTCCCAGGAACCTGAAGGTAGATTTCAACGCTCTCTGGAATGCTGGCCAGATCTCGCAGCTCCCGCCCAGTGATGGTTGATTCGGGCCACGTGTATTTCACATGATCCACAAACAAATCAAAGTGTTTTACTTGGCTCATGTAATGTCTCCTTAGAAATTATTTGTGTAAAGGTTTATCCATCCGAATAGTATCTTAGCACTCAATCTCATGAGGCGAGACGGCGTTGCCGACGTGCAGCCTGACTGTACTCCTCAAAATTGGCAAATGACGGGCAGTATTGATCCAATTCCTCTGTGTTGCCGGCTATGCATCTTCAAGCAGGCGAGCGGCCGGATTGTCTGCTGCTCCCCCTGATTGAAAATACCCTAACACGCTCGACACCGCACGGTGCTCGGTCATCGCCATGATCGCCGGGAGCGCCACGCCCTGACGGCTGGCCTCGGTGACGAAGCCCGAACGCAGACTGTGTCCGCCAAAGTCGCCATCCAGTCCGGCCAACCGCGCCCTTCGCTGCACGAGTTCGCCCACCGCGGCCGGCGACAGGGGAGGCCCCACCCGATCCTTCCACAGCCGCCGAAAGATCGCCCCCTCGGTGGTCCCGACCGCGCTCAGCCAGGCCTCCAGCGCCGCGGCCGCCCGATCGAGCACCGGCTTGTCCGGCGTGGAATTTGCCGTCACGCCGCCTTGCTGGGTCTTGCTGTGCTCGAGGCGGTAGATATACGCCTGCGGGCCGATCCGGCGCAGGTCGCGCAGATCGGCGGCGGCGATCTCGCTGCGGCGGCGGCCGCCGCTGGCGAAGCCGAAGCAGAGCAGGGCACGGTCACGCAGGCCCTCCAGGCTGTCGTCGCAGGTGGCCAGCATCGCCTCGAGCTCGGGCAGGGTGATC
>JAKBDW010000088.1:0-2552 GCA_021834245.1 Pseudomonadota bacterium | reverse complement strand
GATCATTCCTGTCACGGTTGCGTCCAGCGTGAGTATCGAGGAGGCGATACGTGCGAGCGGAATCCTGCAACGTTTCCCGGAAATCGATCTTGCGCGCGACGCGGTTGGGGTCTTTGGTCAAATCGCAAAGCTCGTCGATGTTGTGCATGACGGCGAGCGCATCGAGATTTACCGCAAGCTAAAGGCTGACCCCAAGGCAGTGCGCCGCCTGCGGGCCGTGCATCAGCGCGAGTCAAAACAGCGCCGGCGCTAACTGCCGTGATGCTCAGGAGGGCTGCTTAGGCGTCGGGGAAGCGTCTTTCGGCTCCCCCCCTTTGAGGTCGGCCGGGGCCAGGTCGCCGTTCGCACCTGTCAACGCATCATCCTTGAAAAACAGCGTAAGGCGGCGCTTCTCGGGCTTGCCGCCAGCCTTGCTCAGCGAATAGAAGTAATCCCAACGTTGCGGATGAAAGGGGTCGGTTATGAGCGGCGCTCCGAGCGCGAACCGTACCTGACGTTTGGTCATGCCGGGCTTGAGCTCGGCAATCATGGCTGGCGTGACGATATTTCCCTGCGGGATGTCCATGCGGTACTCGGTGAAACAGCCGGTCAGCAGCGTACCCGCGAGAAACAGCACGGCAAATACGGGAAATCTCATTTTGGAATTGCGGTGCAAGTGATTTAAACTCGGTCCATCATAACCCAGGCCGGGTAGTATATCACCCGTCGCTGCGCATTCTAATATTCCTAGGGACACTAAATGAAGTCGGACAGCACCGATCTCAAGAAGGCCGGACTCAAAGCGACTCTTCCACGACTGAAGATCCTCAGTATCTTGGAAGACGCCAAGGTGCGTCACATGTCGGCTGAAGATGTCTATAAGTCGTTGCTGGACGCGGGCGAAGAGGTGGGTTTAGCGACTGTCTATCGCGTGTTGACCCAATTTGAAACCGCGGGTCTGGTGATTCGTCACAACTTTGAGGGCGGGCGATCTGTATTCGAGCTCAATCAGGGGCACCACCACGATCATATGGTGTGTGTCGAATGCGGCAAGGTCTTTGAATTCTACGATCCGGCCATCGAGGAGCGGCAGCGCAAGGTCGCCGAAAAGGTGGGGTTCATCATGGATGAGCACTCGCTTTACATATACGGCACCTGCGAAGGCATGAAAAAAGACGGCGTCTGTTCCAAGAGGACTAAGTAGCAAGCCACCGGCTTCACCCGACTTTGTCCTGCAGCGGTCAATCCGGATTCTTCAGCTCCAGCAGCACCGCAATTTCATCGCAGTTATTGTACTTGTAGCATTTCACGCAGACCGACCATACTTTCTCCGGCAGCGAACCCATGGATACGGTCTTGAACCCGAGCTTGTGGAAGAAATCTGGCACGTAGGTGAGCGCCATGACCCGCCGCAGTCCAATGGCGCGAGCTTCTGTCACGATGCGCTGCACCAGCATCCGCCCCAGGCCACGGCGTTCATAGTTTTCGTCCACCACCAGGCTTCGAACTTCACCCAGGTCTTCGGTAAATATCTCAAGCGCCGCCACAGCCACCACGCGATGTTCTGCCTCGATGACGAAGAAGTCACGCAGGTGGCGGTAAAGTTCGTTCATGGTGCGCGGCAGCAGATTGCCCTTGCTGGCGTAGATTTCGAGCAGATGATGAATGGTCGGAACGTCGGAAATGGCGGCCGGGCGAACGGTCAGCGCTTCGCTTTTCGCGACGACCGGCGCGTTGCCGATTGCTGGAGAACTCGGATGATTAGGCTGATGCACGGCTCAACATATCCGAAGCGAGTGCCAGCGTCTGACGCGTGATCTCGACGCCTCCCAGCATGCGCGCGATTTCGTTGACGCGCTCCTTAGCCGGCAACGGAATGATATGCGTTGCCGTCGTTCCTTCCTGGGCGCGTTTGCTGACCTGCATATGGTGGTCTCCCTGAGCTGCTACCTGGGGCAGATGGGTGATGCAAAGCACCTGGCGTTGCGACCCGAGAGTGCGCAACTGCTGGCCGACAATTTCCGCCACGCCGCCGCCGATGCCGACGTCTACCTCGTCGAAAATCAGTGTCGGGATGCGGCCTATGCGTGCGGTTGCGACCTGCAGCGCCAGACTGATGCGTGACAGCTCGCCACCCGATGCCACTTTGTTCAGCGGCTTGGCAGCCTGCCCTGAATTGGCGCTCACCAGGAATTCGACGCGCTCGAGTCCGGCACTGCCGGCGTCTTTTTCGTCCAGTTGCAGTAAGTCGATCGCGAAGCTTCCGCCGGGCATACCCAGGCCTTGCATCTGCGCGCTCGCTTCCTGCGCCAAGCGCGCGGCTGCCGAACTGCGACCGACGGAAACACGGTGCGCGAGATCGAAATAGGCTGCGCGCGCGCTATTGACTTCTTGCTCCAGGGTCGCGAGGTTTACGTCCAGATTCTCGATATCACCAAGTTCCGTCGCGAGCTGCTCAAGCGTTGCCGGCAATTCCTCCGGGCGAACTTTGTGTTTGCGCGCCAAATCCAGGACCGCCGCGATGCGCTGGTCGATCCACTGCAGGCGTTGCGGGTCGAGATCAAGGTTATCGA
>JAKBDW010000540.1:0-2553 GCA_021834245.1 Pseudomonadota bacterium | reverse complement strand
TCCCGCCGATCCTTTTTCCGCCTTGTCGCCGGAGCTTCCGCACTCGCCAGCCTGCCCCTGGTCACGGAGCCGGAGTTGGCCCGCGCCGCCATGCCCCACTTCCCCGATCCCAACATCGGCATTCACATTGACGCCAATGAAAACCCCATGGGGCCCTGCGATGCTGCGCGCAAAGCCGTTCAGGACATCATTCCCCGTGGCGGCCGTTATCTCTTTCCGTGGGACCAGGAGATTGCTACAACCTTCGCCAATCAGGAGGGCCTTGACCCGGATTCCGTCCTTGCCTTCGCCGGGTCTACCGGCCCCATCGCCTTCACTGTCCTTGCCTATACGGATAAGGACCGCCCGCTCGTCACCGCAGACCCCGGCTTTGAAGCACCCGTATGGGCCACCGCGAACAGCGGTGCAAACGTCTTCAAGGTGCCTCTGGCCGACCCCAACGGCGCAGCGCGTCACGACATCAAGGCCATGCTTGCCGCCACCGCAAACCCCGGCGTCATCTACATCTGCAATCCCAACAACCCCACCGGCACCGTCACGCCGCATGAGGATATCGAATATGCCGTCAATCATGCACCAAAAGGCACCATCATCCTCATCGACGAAGCTTATATCCACTTCTGCAATGAGCCGCGCTCGCTCCATTTTGTGAAGGAAGGCAAGAACGTTATCGTCCTGCGCACGTTCTCCAAAATCTATGGCATGGCAGGTCTGCGCATGGGTTATGCCATCGGTCGGCCTGATTTGCTGGCCAAATTCGCCAATCTCAATGGCCAGAACGCAATTCCCGTCACCGCGCTTGCGGCTGCAAAGGCCAGCCTGCTCGACAAGGATGTCGTGCCCACCCGCAAGAAAATCATCGGGGACATCCGCCAGCAAAATCTTGACTGGCTCAAGAGTGAGGGCTACGCCGTTACGCCCTCAGTCAGCAATTGCTTTATGGTCAACGTCAAGCGCCCTGGCAAGGAAGTGCAGGCAGCGCTGGCCGCAAAAGAGATGTTCGTCGGCCGCATCTGGCCTGCATGGCCCACCTGGCTGCGCATCACCGTCGGCACCTCCGACGAAATGGCCATCTTCCGCAGGGACTTCAAAGAGGTGATGGCAGCAAACACAGCCGGTCTCGCGCTTCCGCCCGCGCCGCGCCGCTTCGGAGGCCAGCCTTTCACGCGTCTGTCCTGAATGCGATCACCGGCAACACACGAAACGGCCTCGTCTATCCAGATGGGGCTTTTTTTGCTGCGCTCTGATCACAAGCTGGCCCTCCGCGCACAAATGCCGAATGATCTTACTCACGCCTACGCGTGCGTTCCAACACATCCCCTCAGGAGCTTCGGTGTCACCCTTTGCCATGCGAGGTGTTGTCGTGACCGACTCAGGCATAACTCGCTGGGTGAGGCCTGCTGTTATCCTCGTCGCAACCGACCTTACTGACCTGGACCGGCTGATGCCCTTCGCTTTGCAGCAGGCCCTCGAAACCAGTGCGCGACTTGTCATGTTGCATGTTATCCACGACCGCGCGGGCATGGCGGCCAACCCCATTGGCACGCCCGGCCATGAACCCGCCACAGTTCGCGAATCTGCAACGAAAATCTTGGAGACCTCGTGCTCATTTCTGCGTCAATATAGTGTGGAGTGTGATGCAGTTGTTCGCGAGGGCGACGCTTCACAAAAGATTGCGGATTCGGCCCGCGAATTTCAGGCTGACCGAATCCTGATGGGGACCCGGAACCGGAGCAAAGGCAGCAAGTTGCTCCTTGGTTCCGTAGTAAAGCAAGTACTGCGCTCGGTCAACCCCCCGGTCATGACCGTGGGACCCGAGGCTTATCTCCGGGTGAACTACAAGGGCGACGAAAAGGTCGTTCTGTACGCCACCACACTTGGAGAGACCTCCCGCCCGGGCGCAGTGCTTGCCTGCCGCATTGCCGCAGCCGGGAAGGCTCGTCTGGTCCTGCTTCACGTCCTCCCCCAAATTCAGGACATACAATCCAGCGGCCAGCCTGCTCTTCTCCATTCGTCCGCCAGGCGAAAACTCCGTCAGCTAGTCGAAGAATCTGGCGCTCTCGAAATCTGCGGCAGCCGTCTCGTCGAAACACGCATTGAGCATGGCATTCCGTCCGATGAGATTCTCGCCGCCGCTTCCGAGCTAAAGGCCTCACTGATCGTGCTCGGGACCACGCAGCGCTCCACTCTGCTGAGACTCACTCGCGACCGCACGATTTATCACGTGCTGGCTCACGCGCGCTGCCCTGTACTCACACTGATTGAGCCGCTACCCGCGGATCAGCCCCGCACGTTCCAGCACATAGCCGTCCCCGCCTAGGAACGACTTCAAGACATACTTCGTTCCGGCTCATCCATCGGCTCATGTTTATATTTTAAAAATCTTCAGGCAGTCAGCCGTTCCAATTGATCCGGCTTAACGATCGTCATGCTGGAGCCTTTGATCGTGATCCACTCATCGCGCCGGAACTGGTTCAGCAGCCTCGTCACGGTCTCGCGCGAGGTACCCGCCATGTTGGCAATCTCCTCGTGCGTCAGCGCCATCGTAAAAGA
>JAKBDW010000080.1:0-2554 GCA_021834245.1 Pseudomonadota bacterium | reverse complement strand
CGGTTGACGGCGACACATCGACCAATGATGCCTGTGTGCTGCTGGCGACCGGACGTGCGGGCAACGCCATGATAGAACGGCCGGAAGGGCCGGCGTACCGCGAACTGCTGCGGCTGGTAACGGAGGTTTTTACCGAGCTAGCGCAGGCGATCGTGCGAGATGCGGAGGGTGCCACCAAGTTCATCACTGTCGAGGTCTGCGGCGGACTTGATCAGGGCGAGTGCCTGGAAGTGGCGCAAACGATTGCCAACTCGCCTTTGGTCAAGACTGCATTTTTCGCCAGCGATCCCAATTGGGGTCGTATTCTTGCGGCTATCGGGCGCGCGCGTGTGGATCAGCTCAACGTTGGCAGCGTCTCCATTTACCTCAACGAGGTCTGCATCGTGCGCGCCGGCGCGCGGGCCGCCGAGTACACAGAGGAACAGGGGCGCAAGGTGATGGCCGGCGCTGAAATCATGCTGCGGGTGGATCTCGGTTCCGGAAATGCGGCCACCAGGATTTGGACGTGCGATCTGTCGTATGACTATGTGCGTATCAATGCCGAGTACAGGACTTGAAGGTTCCGGCGTAGCGGATGCAATATCCGTGGCGGTAGGCATCGTGGTCAATGACCAAGGGAGAGTGCTAATTGCCCGCCGCCACGATACCAGTCATCAGGGTGGAAAGTGGGAATTTCCCGGTGGAAAAAAGGAGGCAGGCGAGAGCCCGCTAGACGCCTTGCGCCGCGAGCTGAACGAGGAACTGGGTATCCATGTCCAGACCGCCCAGCCGCTGATCCAAATCCGGCATAGCTATCCCGAAAAGGCGGTGCACCTTGATGTCTGGCGGGTTACCCGTTTTGCCGGAGACCCGCACGGCCGTGAGGGTCAGCCGCTCCGCTGGGTAACACTGAGTGAGCTGCACGGCGTTGAGCTCCCAGAAGCAGACCGCCCCATCCTGATGGCACTGTGGTTGCCGCGACTTTATCTGATTACCGATTCCAAACCTCTCGGACGCGGCGACTTTCTGCAGCGCCTAGAACAGGCGCTGGTCGCCGGGGCGAAATTGATACAGTTGCGTGAGCCGCAACTTTCGCCGCGAGACTATTGCGTTTTGGCGAAGCAGGTTGCCGATCTTTGCCACCAATACAGCGCCAGGTTGCTGCTCAACGCCGAACCTGAAGTGGTTGGCGAAAGTGGTGCCGACGGCATTCATCTCAATAGTCACCGCTTGGTTCTGCTGAAGGAGCGGCCGCTGTCCAGTTCTCATCTGGTAGCCGCATCCTGCCACAATGCGACGCAAATTGAGCGCGCGCGCCAGCTCGGCGCCGATTTCATTGTCCTGTCGCCTGTGCGACCGACGCCATCACATCCCGGCGCGACTCCGCTCGGCTGGGAGCGCTTCGGCGCCCTTTGTGCGACGGCCAGTATGCCGGTTTTTGCCTTGGGCGGAATGCGTGCCGAGGACACGGAACGTGCCCGCCTTGCCGGCGCTCAGGGCTTGGCAATGATCAGCGGCGTATGGGACGCAAGTGACCTGAAGTCCGTTGTCGCTCAGCTCAGCGAACAGTAAGTTGCCCCCAGGCTAGGTCGGATGTTGTTATGCCGGCGGTGATTTTGACAGGCCGAGATAGCGATTATGCAGCTGGTCTACCAGAACAGCCAACTGCTCGCGATCGCCATTGTTGGAGATCACGTCGTCAGCGTGTCGCAGGCGTTCGGCGCGCCCAACTTGAGCTGCCATGATGTGCTGGATTTGGTTTTCGCTCAGACCATTGCGTGCACGAACCCGCTCTATCTGCTGTGACTCAGAGCAGTCAACTACGAGCACCCTGTCCACCAGGTCTGCCAGATTTGCCTCAACGAGAAGGGGGATGACGATGACGCAGTACGGCGCACGCAATTGCGGAAGACGTGCTTCGATTTCCTTGCGAACAAGCGGATGAATAATGGCCTCAAGGAGGGCGCGATCGGCGGCATTGCCGAATACGCGTTCGCGCAGACGTGCTCGATCGATTTCTCCGTTGGCGTGCAGCACTTCAGTACCAAAAGTCTTGATGATCATGTCGTGCGCGATCTGGCCGCGACCGACCAAATGACGGGATATTTCGTCGGCATCAATCAACGGCACATGGTGCCCTGCGAACAGCGCCGCTACGGTGGATTTGCCGCTACCAATTCCGCCAGTAAGTCCGACGCGTAGCATGTTGCGCGCGCCTTCAGGAAGCGAAATGCGCAAGCTGCAGGTAGAAATTGGTTATGACTTGACCCCACGACAACGCAATCCAGCCGGCTACGCAAAGGAAGGGGCCAAAGGGGATCGGCAGCTGATGATCGCGACCGCGCAAGACTATGAGACCAATGCCTACGACTGCGCCCACGACCGATGCCAGCAGAATGATTAATGGCAACAGCTGCCACCCGAGCCAGGCGCCAAAAAGCGCGAACAACTTGAAGTCGCCATAACCCATGCCTTCCTTGCCGGTGGTCAGCTTGAACAGCCAGTAGACCGACCAGAGCGAAAGGTAGCCGACGGCCGCGCCGAGCAGCGCCGCCTGCAGCGGAATCGTCCAGCC
>JAKBDW010000186.1:0-2564 GCA_021834245.1 Pseudomonadota bacterium | reverse complement strand
AGCAAGAAATGGACGCTGCCCATCCGCGATTGGAAGGCTGCCCTCAACCGCTTTACCATCCAGTTCGAGGAGCGCATCCCTCAGCTGTAAACCCAACCCCGTTTACACAAAATTCTGCACACGCTCGGCCACGCTGGATCCAGGGCTTCACTTCCTGATCCCTTTCATCTACGCGATCGGTCGCAAGGTCAACATGATGGAACAGGTTCTGGATGTCCCCAGCCAGGACGTGATCACCAAGGACAATGCGGTGGTCAAGGTGGACGGCGTGGTCTTCTATCAGGTACTGACTGCAGCGCGGGCCGCCTATGAAGTTGCCAATCTCGAGCAGGCGGTCATCAATCTGGTGATGACTAATATTCGCACCGTCCTGGGATCTCTGGACCTTGACGAATCCCTCAGCAAACGCGACGAAATCAATGCCAAGTTGCTGCGCGTCGTTGATGAGGCGACGCACCCTTGGGGACTTAAAGTCACGCGTATCGAACTCAAGGACATTCAGCCCCCTCGCGATCTTGTCGACTCGATGGCGCGTCAGATGAAGGCCGAGCGCGAGAAACGCGCCAATATTCTTGAGGCCGAGGGCTTTCGGCAGGCTGCCATCCTCAAAGCGGAGGGGGAGAAGCAAAGTGCGATCCTGGCCGCGGAAGGTAAGCGAGAAGCAGCCTATCGTGAAGCGGAGGCGCGGGAACGCTTGGGGGCAGCGGATGCCAAAGCCACTGAACTGGTCTCGAATGCGATCGCGGCAGGGGATATCAACGCGCTCAACTTCTTCGTCGCTGGAAAATACATCGAAGCGCTGAAGGCGCTGGCCGAGGGGCCCAACATGAAGACCATGCTCCTGCCGATGGAAGCTACCGGAGTACTGGGCGCTCTTGCGGGTATCAGCGATCTTGTGCGCGGTGCCCAAACCAACGTGGGTGCGCACGGAAACGTGCCACGAGCACGTTCATGATCCATTTTCTGACCAGCCTTCCGGGTCATTTTGTCTGGTGGTCCGCCGCCTTGGTTTTGGCTGCCGCAGAAGTGCTGGCGCCAGGCTATTTCCTGCTTTGGATTGGCCTCGGGGCGGCTGCCACGGGTGCACTCGTGATGGTCCTGCCGAATTTGGGTGTTCTAGCCCAATCGATGAGCTTCACGACTCTGGCGTTTCTTTCCTGCGTCAGTTACTGGTATTGGTTGCGGCCGGCGATGCAAAGGGGAGATCGTCAAGATGTAACGCTCAATCGTCGAGGTGCGAGCCTCGTCGGCCAGCGTCTCGTCCTGACGGAGGCGATCCGCGAAGGTCGTGGCCGGGTGCGGGTCGGCGACAGTGTATGGCTGGCGACGGGACCCGACCTACCAGCCGGAACCGAGGTGGAAGTGATCGATGTCGAGGGCGTGCTCCTCAATGTGCGCCCAGCCAACGCAGGGATGGATCTTTTAGCCGACTCGCGAACCGAATGAAGGTAACTGACAGGTCAGTCGCGGACGCGCATCGCAGGCATCTTGGATATGGCGGGACTGTCGTCTGCGCACAGCAGTTTCCCCGCAGCGCGTGTCGCGCACGAACCGGGGCCCGGCTGACATATTCACGCAAGTCGAAGATGCTGCCCGCCTCCGCATCGGATGGGCGAAGGCAGATGGATGCGGACCGCTTGGGGTTTGCAGCATGACCACTTCCGAATTGCCCTTTGGCACGCGCGCGGGGTTCGTTGTCGAAACCGCGCGCCGACTCCACCAATACGGCACTGCGGCGCCGCGACTGGAAATGGCAGTCGCGCGCGTTGGCGAAAGACTCGGACTGCGCGTGGAAGTCTGGTCAAGTCCGACCGCCATCATTCTTTCGGCCTCCGAACTATCGCATGCGACACGGCTAGCCCAGATGACCCAGGTCATGCGATTGCCGCCCGGCGACACCAATCTGGCGAAGCTTTGCAAGGTCGACTCGATAGCTGATCGCGTCATCGCGGGAGACCTGGATATCGACGCAGGCTTCAGGCAATTGGAGCTCCTCTCCCAGCCCACTTCGCGTCAACAGGAAGGCATGATTGTGCTGGCCTTCGGAATCGCGGCGGCAATGGTTGCGACACTCCTGCGCGGAGGGTGGGCCGATGTACAAGCGGCGGGCCTGATCGGACTAGTCATAGGACAGCTGACGATAAGCAGCAGCCACCATCCACGACTGGCCCCCGCCAGCGACGCCATTTCGGCGCTTCTTGCAACGCTGATTGCCGGTGCCATCAGTTCAATCATCACTCCCGTTGATGTCAAGACCGTCGTCGTCTCCGCCTTGATCGTGTTGATGCCGGGCCTGGCACTCACCAATGCCGTACGCGAATTGTCCACCCAACATCTCGCGTCCGGATCTGCAAGGATGGCTGGCGCCTTGGCCACTCTCCTGAAGCTCACGTTCGGTGCACTGGCGGGGGCGCAGATCATGGCCGTCCTGGGTTGGCACGGGAAGGTCACGACCATACATGCCGTACCTAGTCGGCACTGAAGAATCCCGCAAAGCCAATGCGGATGCGGTTTTCGTGACCGGCTGGGCCTGGATGATTTGCAAGAAATCGGTATGCTGACGG
>JAKBDW010000599.1:0-2568 GCA_021834245.1 Pseudomonadota bacterium | reverse complement strand
AGTCTGTGCGTCGCGGCGAGCTACCAGAAGAGCATCAACCTCAGTGCCAGCAAGTGCTGCATGTGACCGGTGCCGAGCGGCTGATTTTCGTTGTTTCTGATGGCACGCAGGAGAACATGGTCTGGATGTGGGTTTATCCAGACCCGGCTTGGGTCGGACGCATTGAAGCCGGATGGGTGCTGTTTCACGATGATCTGGAAGCCTACACGCCCCCGGAAGTCATTCCGGCAGCAGTCGCACGCCCGACGCTGGACCTCCCGGCGGTGTCGATCCAGGCCAGCGGCGCGCTCACGATCAGATCAAACCTGGCGGTATTCGGCACGCAACTGAACGCCTTCATTGAATCCCTGCCGACAAAGCCCGAAACCGACCAGGAGTTCGCCGACTGCAAGGCGGCGCTGGGCAAGCTCAAGACGGCTGAGGAAACGCTTGATTCCGAAGAAGCCCGTGCGCTGTCGCAGTTTGGCGAGATCGAGGAAATGCGCCGCGAAAAAAAACTCTACTTCGACCTGTCGCGCACCACCCGGCTTGCCCTTGAAAAACTCGTCGCCGCGCGTGAGGCAGCCATCAAGACCGAGGCCGTGCAAGAAGGCAAGGACAGGTTGGCGGAACACATCGCCGGTTTGAACAATCGCCTGGGCAAGCCATACATGCCGCCAATCGCTGCCGACTGGGCGACGGCCATCAAGAGCAAGCGCACGCCATCAAGCCTGCGCGAAGCCGTCCATAACCTGCTGGTGACCAAGAAGATCGAGTCCAGTGAGATCGCCGACAAGATCGAGGTCAACCTCAACAGTCTGCGCGATCTGGCCAAGGATCACGCCTTCCTGTTCGCCGATACCGCCCAGATCGTCCTGAAGGCCAACGATGACCTGGTGGCGCTCATCAAGGCCCGGATTGCCGAACACAAGGAAGCTGAGCAGAAACGGCTCGACCTTGAGCGCGAGCGCATCCGGCAAGAGGAAGAAGCCAAGGCCGCAGCGAAGATGAAGGCCGAGCAGGAAGCGGCTGCACAGGCTCAGAAAAAACCGGAAACGCCAGAACCGCCCCCAGCCGCTCCAGTGGCCAGAGTTTCGCCAGCAGAAACCGTCATCGAGCATCAGGACGAAATCAGCCGGTTCCTGAACAGCCGGGAATGGGGTCGCGGCGAACGCGACAAGGCCCGCGCGATCCTCGTTGAATTCGTCAAGTTTACGTCTCAGCCAGGGAGGAAAGCCGCATGAACACCATCACCATGAACCCCGTCGATTCCTCGCAGATCAGCGCAATCGGCTACGACTCAGCCGAAAAAGTGCTGGCCATCCAGTTCTCCCGCGGCGGTTTGTACCACTACCTCGACGTTCCGCAGGAGAAGTTTGACGCGCTGCTGGGCTCGGATTCAGTGGGCCGGTATCACGCCCAGCACATCAAGGGAGCGCATCCGTTCAAGAAGCTGGATGCGGAAACGGTCAACGGAGCAACGGCAGCATAACGATCAACGGGCGAAACGGTCCCTGGTGCCATCCCCCTTGGTTAAGGGGCTGGAGTAGCCCACCCCACACACAATTTAATGACGAAAGGACATAAAACCATGGACACAGTAACTCAGCAAGCCCCGGCAATCGGCGCCCGAGTGCAGGGCGGGTTCTTCGGCGGCGTGATTCGCTCCAATGGAGAAATTCGCGCTCTGATCGTCCCTCCCAAGGCTCTTGGCGAGAAGGCACCATCCATCTGGATTCCCAATTACAAGGACGTGCCCGGTGCCAAATCGTTTCACGACGGCATGGCCAACACCAGGGCGATGGCTGAAGCTGGGAGCAAGCTCGCTCAGTGGGCGCTGGAACTCACTATCGATGGCTGCAGCGATTACCACATCCCTGCGCTGGATGAGAAGGAAATCATTTACCGAGCGTTCAAGCCAACCGCAGACAAGAACTCTCTGTGGGCACGCTCTGGCATCAATCTGAGCGCAGCTGAACCCATATGGCCGTACACGCCAGACTTTCCCGCCCAGACCGCTCTGGACGCTTTCAGGGCCGGAGGATCCGAAGCCTTCGAGGCCGATTTGTATTGGACCTCCACGCAGCACGCAGCCACCTCCCTCAGCGCCTGGTGTCAGGGCTTCGGAGATGGCGGCCAGGACCGCTGGGGCAAGGGTCTCAAGCTGCGAGCCCGCGCCGTCCGCAGCATTCTATTGAGCAATTTGGCAATTTAACCATTTGATTTTATTCAGCATGGCGATTACATCCACATTGCCAATCTATAAGGTGGCCTACGATCTTCTCAATTCCATCACGGACCTTGCCAAGAACATGCCACGCGACTTCAAGCAAAGCATCGGCGGCAAGCTCCGGGACGAATGCGTGGAGGTCGTGGTGCTGATCTTCCGGGCCAACTGCGCTCGGGACAAGGCACCACACCTGGGCCAGTTGATGGAGCGGTTGCAGGTCACAGAACTGCTCCTGCGGCTCTCGCGCGACAAGCGTCTGATCTCGACAAAGCAATATGCCCAGGCAATTGAGCTTACCAATAGCGTCGGCAAGCAAGCCAGTGGATGGCGTCGCGCCTCTCTTTCGCCCGCTTCATGAT
>JAKBDW010000565.1:0-10512 GCA_021834245.1 Pseudomonadota bacterium | reverse complement strand
GCTCGGTCACTATGACTTGGTTTTCGACGGCCCGCATTTTGTGGATTGGCGCGATCAGCATCTAAAGCACGTGCCGCTGGTAGCACTCAATGGATCTCTCAGTTTTGTCGTAATAGTCCGCGCCGACAACTCAACCATGCATTCAATGGATGACCTTGCTGGCCACTCTGTCTGCGCGCATGATCCGCCTAACCTGGCCACTTTGACGCTTCTTGATCGCTTCCCCAATCCGGCGCAGCAGCCGCGTCTGGTTGAAATCGAAGGCTTCCAGGCTGCGTTCAAAGGTCTGATGGGCAAAAAATGTACGGCGACCGTACTACCGGATGCGGTCTATGCAAAGCTTGACGGTGACCATCACCTCACGCGCGTGCTTTATCAAAGCGCGGACATGCCGAATCAGGCGCTAACAGCCGGCCCCAAGGTTAGCGCCCAAGCGCGTGCAAGTATTATTCAGGCGATGACCAATCCGGATAGTCAGAACATCGCGACACAGATTGCGAGGAGCCTCGGAGGCAAGTACTTTAAGCCGGCTACTGCCGACCAATACAAGGGATATATGGCCCTGTTGCGCAACGTCTGGGGATTCGGCGTCGCGAGTCAGTAGCTCAAATAGATGTCTCGAAGCTGTCGGTATCGGGCAGAGCGGGTGCGCAGGCTGCATTGCGCGGATCATCCGCCCCCGGGTGCCCTGTCGCCAACGGCAAATATTTTGCTGCCAGGGGTACATTGCCAACACAGGTCTTTAGGCGACCACACCGGAAAATCTGCGCTTCGCCGTAAAAACGCAGTAGTCACGAAGGCCAAGAATCCTGCGGGGAGCAGTTTAGCTGCCCGCGGGGCAGAATTGCTGCGCGACACGGGATCTAAATTCGGCGCTGTCGTTGAGAACACCCTACCCCGGCACGGGTTGCGCAAATCAATCGTGTCCGATATGTTTGAAACGCGTATAATTGCGCCCCGTGCTTATTGATCCCGCCAACGCTCCGCCTTTCGTTGTTCTCAGCACGGTCCAGGATGTTCTATCCATAATATCCGGATTTATTGTGGGCTTTTCCCTCGGTCTCATTGGCGGGGGTGGCTCAATCTTAGCAGTTCCCCTGCTGCTCTATTTTGTGGGCTACCCGGATCCACACGTGGTCATCGGGACCACAGCGCTTGCTGTGTCAGCCAATGCTTATATCAATCTTGTGCCGCACGCCCGCGCCGGCAACGTACGATGGAAAGAGGCGGTGCTTTTCGCGCTCGTCGGTGCGGTGGCGGCATTCTTTGGTTCGACAGTCGGCAAGGCTGTAGACGGCAAGAAATTGCTGTTTCTCTTTGCCATCCTGATGCTAGTCATTGCGAGCCAGATGCTGCGGGTGCGCAAATCGGCAGAACGCCTGCGACAATCAGAAGGACAAACCCGCAGTAAGGGCAGAACTGCCAAGCTCATCGGAGCGGCCACTGCCGTTGGCTCCTTGTCCGGCTTCTTCGGCATTGGTGGTGGTTTTCTGATTGTGCCCGGACTGGTGCTGCCCACCGGAATGTCGATGATCGCGGCTATTGGGTCCTCGCTGGTATCTGTGGGTACTTTCGGCTTGATCACTGCGATGAACTACGCACGCTCCGGCTTGCTCGACTGGCGCGTTGCGGGATTGTATATCGGTGGCGGCATCGTCGGCGGCTGGCTCGGCTCGCGCGTGGCCACTCATCTACACAAAAGCAGCCGCGGCGCGCTCAATGTGATCTTTTCGGCGGTTGTGGCAATCGTTGCGGTCTATATGCTCTACAAGAACCTGTCGGCCTTTGGACTGCATCTATAGCCGTACAGAACTGTGAGTTTAGCCATCAATTAGATCAACCCTTCACAGTCCGTTCCGCATACCTCGCGGCGCACAATACCGCCACCAATTTCCCTGTAGAACCATATTGCGCCTTGGGCGTTCTCCGCGAAGAAGCGCTACTTGCAACTACCACCCGCCGGCAGTGGCATTAGCCTATCTCCAGCGAAACACTCTCGCCGGCGAAGCTGGCTTTTGCACATCCTCATGCATCCCCTTCTTGTAACATTCGGCACTTATACTGCGAATTAAAATGAAGAATTCCCAACCAAGTTCCGTTTGGATGGCTCACGTGAACAACTTCGGATTCAAGCCCAGCGATTCCCTGGCACGCACATTTGAATGTGCTCTCGAACGTAATGAACACCACATCTGATCGATTGCACTTTCGTCGCCTTGCGCCATCTGACGATCTAGTAGAGCTCGCCGACCTTATTCATGCCGCTTATGCGCGGCACGCCACCAGCGGATTGCGCTACTGGGCAACGCATCAAACCGTCGCCGACACCGAAAAACGGGCCTCTCGCGGTATCTGCTTCGTCGGAGAACTCGAGTCTCAACTCGCGGCCACCATCACAATTTCGCCGCCAGATCCTGCATCGAAGGTATTGCGCTTGCGCACCCCGGGGAACTGGTCGTTCGGCCAATTCGCCGTCGCACCGCAACATAAGGGCCTTGGACTGGGCCGACAGATGCACGATTTTGCCGTGCGCCAAGCCGTCGTGCGCGGTTGTCGCGCAATGATGCTACATACCGCACAGCCGGCGGTGGCACTTATCGCTTTGTACCGCTCCTGGGGCTATGTCGACGTCGGCATCTGTGATTGGCGACCACACACCAACTACCTGAGTGTTCTCATGGCAAAGTCGCTCGAAGGTATGGGGGACGTAACATTACCGCCTGATTCGTCATTACCCTCAAGAGGCTAACCACTGAGCCTTCCCTCCGGGAAGACTCTGCCATCTCAGTCAGCATCGGTCGTTTTGGCCAGGCCATTTTTCCGCATCAGTTAAAGAAGCGATATTTCAGCGTTACCACGAATGATTGATCTTGCATCAGACTTCCGTGCGCACCAAATCCGGCAACTGCACAAAGTTCACTCTTGAACATCAACACTCGTTTGGGCACATCAACCGACCCGTCGACGGGCGGTTCATGCGCGGTTTTCCTGACCTCCTTCCCTGGTCATCTTGCCCGCGGAAATTCCGTAGGATTCGCCTGGAACACCTGGCCGTTGAATGCCTCACGCAAGCATGTAAAGAACCTGCAACATGAACCACGTAACTTAGCTGCGCCCATTCCTGGGAGTGACCCTATTTCGATCGAATGCAGCTAGACGAACTCACTTTGGTGCTTCCAACCCGCAACGAAGCAAACAATATTGCCCGGTTTCTTGCATCCATTCCCTTTAATTTACAGCTGATAGTGGTAGACGCCAGCGACGATGAAACGCGCGCCGTCATTGCCGCACTTCGGCCGGACAACACCTACGTACTGCAGCATCCAGGCTCTGTTACCGAGGCGCGCCAGCTCGCATCCGAACATGCGCGTACGGAGTGGCTGCTCTTTGCTGACGCCGATATCGAATACCCTGCCAATTACTTTGAGCAGCTCGCGGTACTAGCCGATGCCGACGTTTTCTACGGACCGAAGCTCTCGCATGATGAATTCGTAAAGTACTACCGCTGGTTCGCTCGCGGGCAACGTCTGTGTGACAAGGTCGGCATCCCCGCGGCCACCGGTTCTAATTTGTTGATGCGGCGCAAAGCGCTGCTGGCAGCAGGCGGTTTCGATCTTGATCTGACTTGCAACGAGGATTCAGAACTTGTATGGCGTCTCAAACGCCGTGGTTTCAAGACACGCTTCGAACCGCGCCTTGTCGTTTACGCTACGGACCATAGGCGATTGCGCCGCGGACGCATGCGTAAGACAATCCATTCTTTGCTGCGTTGCATTCTTCTGTTCACTGATCTCATGCCAGTTCGATGGCGACGTCACGATTGGGGGTACTGGTCGAGTACTGCTTCTGACAAGCAGAGTCGCAGTTGAAATCGGTCCGCTTTGTTGGGATATCCTGCCCCAGGTAGCTGCCCTAACTGCGCCAAACGTAGATCGAATTACGCAGTGACGATCTGAATTTTCGCGGAGCCTATCTGGTTAGCGCGGACGGTTCCTGTATAGTGTTCGCTGGCGCGCGGGCGACTGCAACCCGCACGATCACATGAACGGACCCATTGGCTGGTGCCTGCAAGCCCCTTACCCGAAGTCAGGCACTTGGCTGCATCTCTACTCCGACAGACGGACTGTCACGGGGCGCTCGACGGCCTTGTGCTGCGGTTGACGGAGTGAGATAAACGTTTCTATGACTTTAGCCCTCCACAGATCCAGCTCAAAAATTGGTGCGATGATATCAGCTAGAAAATCAAAGAAGATCCGAAAGCCGATTCCCTATGGCTTTGACCCGAGCCGCAAGCACGTGCCGCTATGGCACAAAGTCGTGCTTTACATCGGATTGATTCTGGTCATTTCACCCGTAGTAATTGCCCTGATCAATGTTCGCGACCGAAAACTGGATGTGAATGCGGGCGCCAGGTTGCGGCAAGGCGCGGCGCCTGTGCAAGACGCGTCGAACGCCGTATTTGCCTTTTATGGTTCCGCTATTCCGGCTGGACAGGACCCGCAGTCCTTCGGACTAAACTACGTCGAGACCGCCAATGAACTGCTGCGTGCTATAGACGAAGATAAGCCGTTTGACCAAAACAAGCTCAAAACCCTGGATCAGCAATTAAAAGCCGTTCCATGGGTCGGAAACGCTAAGAATCTTTGCAATGACACTAACAAAGACCCAGGCGACTGCCTGCATTACTTTGCCGCCCACCCCGGGGAAATCACCCAACTGGCTCATGACAACACACTGCGCCTAGCACGGTATCGCGCGCTCTATGCCTATCCGGCGTACGCTGACCGCATGCTCAGTCGTGAATCAACCGTCTATCCGGATATGCAGGGTGAGGAACACGAGACCGTCCTTGGGGAAATCGCCATTGAGGCCGCAGACGGAAATCCCGATGCGGCCGCAAATGACCTCGCCGCCGATACCGCGTTTTGGCGTCGCGTGCTCGCCGGCGCCGGCACGATCTATACGAAGATGGCTGCGGCAAGGCGCCTGTCGGAGAACTACACTCTGGCATCGCAAATCGCGGCACTCTACAAAAGCCGCCCGGGCCTGCTGGCACCAATGACGGCAAGTCTATCGACCCAGGAAAAGAATTGGTCTGCCGCCATCTTTGCAGACTACCGGATACAGACATACAGTTACATCAGCCTTGCAAACTATCCCATCCGCCAGTCATTAACGGTCTGGCACAAGCCGTTTAGCGCGCTGATGGAAAAGCTTTTCTTTAAATTGAACGACAGCATCAATCTCGCTTATCGTTATGCCCTGTCCTTGCAAACTCTCACCACCGTACCGGGCTACAAACTCATTGCCAAAACCAGGGCCATGGATGCGCAAGTTTCTAAGGCGCGTGACGCATCCGCACTGGACTTCGTATACAACCCCATTGGAAAGGCCCTCATTCGAAACAGCCCGCTACCCGATCAGTTTGGACGTTACGTCGCCCAAACCGTTAATTTGGACGGGCAAGTGAGACTCCTCAACCTGCAGCTTGCAATTTACAGAGACAAGGTCGCCTTAAAGAACATTGGTGCTTACGTAATTAATGCATCCGGCACTCTTTATCAGCCCTACGCCTACGAACCGATGAACTGGAGTACGGCAAGCGACGAGCTGTCGTTTCAGGGGGTCAGCGAAAAAAGCAAAGGAAAGATAGTCAGGGATATGAAGATCGCCGTGAAACTCTAAGGCCCCAGCCAGTTCAATATGTCAGGCGAGCTGTACGTTCCAATCCTGTCCTTTTGTAGACCCTGAGCAGGAGTTCCCGCAAGGAAAAAACCGTCGCTCGGTGTGCTATGCCATCGCGTAGTCGCAATACGAGGTCGGTCGACCGACTAAGGCTTAGGTCGTTGCGCAATCCTTAGCGCAAGAACGCCTGCAACTTCATCTGCAATTTCTCTTTGATCGGCCCGCGGGAGGCATCGCGTTTTTTTACTCCCTAGTTCAACGCATGAACCAATATTTCCGAGAAATAGCGACGCCCTGACAAATCTCCATGAGCCTCTTTGGGGACGTACAGACACATGCAGGGTTTACATCGGACTGATTGGCGGAGAGGGAGGGATTCGAACCCTCGGTACGCTTTTCACGTACACACACTTTCCAGGCGTGCTCCTTCAACCGCTCGGACACCTCTCCGGTAAGCAGGGTATTGCAGCCCGTTGCGGCGTCCGGATGCCGGCAACTGGCCGCGCAAGGGTAAACCACTCGCGTCCCGGAAGCAACGGCGTATAATCATGAAAGCGATTGCGCGGCCGAACCCAAATAAGGTACGCATGCAGCCCTACGCCCCGTCCACGCTGGCAGAGCAACTTAGTCGCACCAGCACCCCCTACCGCGATCCGGTGGCCAAAATCCGCTGGGAACAGCTCAGTACCGAGCAATTCTGGCTCCCGCCGGAAGCCGTGTCCCTGGATACGGTCCCGGCGTTTATGGCACTTCCCATTGAAAGTCGCCGCCGCCTCTCGCAGTACGAATTCCTCAACTTCATCGAGGCCGGTTTGTGGCTTGAAGGAATCTTCATGGAGCGCATCACGCGTTCCATGCGATCGCACCGGGGTAGCCGCACTGTGCTCAAGTACCGGCTGCATGAATTACGTGAGGAGGCGGGCCACAGTCTGATGTTTCTCGAACTCATGGAGCGCAGTGGTCTTTCGATTCCTTACAACCACCGTCCGCGGTTCCATCTCGCCGACATATTTGGACGTCGTGCACCTATGGAATCTTTGGGTTTCTGGATGGCCATCCTGATCGGCGAAGAAGTCCCAGATCGGCTGAACCGTTACCTACGCAGTCACGCGAGCGATGTCTGTCCGACGATACTTGAAATGTCTACCAGTCACGTGATTGACGAGGCGCGCCATATTGCCTATGCGCGGGAGACAGTGGAAGAACGCATGGCGCAACTGCATCCCCTATCACGCCTGTTCCTTAAACCCTTACTGCGAAAACTAGTGCGGCAATTCGTTGACGTCTTCTATTATCCGAAACCCGCGCTATACGAGCTTGCCGGGCTTGCCCCTGGCGCTGACTGGGCGCGCGCCGCACGCGCGAATCCGGCGCGCGCCGCATTCGTCGACCTCTGCCTCAATCCCACGCTGCAACTGCTGCGCAACCGCGGGTTCGAAATCGGCTGGCCTAAGCCCAAAACCTGACCCTGCCCGCATCAAAGCCTTCCGCTTCCGCCGAAGAATACTACCTGGTCACAAGTTCGGCTGATTCCACCACGCAGCAACTCAATTGCGGGGATTTGCGATGCTGATGACCAATCCTAACCCGAAACCATCTCGCTCAATCCCAGTTGATCCAGGACCCGCGCGAGCTCTAGATAAACCCGCGATGCACTTCCCGGCAGGGCCGGCAGGCGCCCTTCTGTCTTGGCAGCCTGCGCTAGGCGCAGGATCACCTGACGAATCGCCGACTCCGGAATACCTGCGACCTTGGATCCGCGGTAATTGCTGATGAGCGCCTGGATCGCTTTCGGCAGCCGCTTGCCGTCGACCCGGCCTTGCGCCGTCAGATACGGCAGCTTCCATGTCCCAGGGTCGTTAGCATCTTTGACATATGCGAAACAGTTCGCCGGGAGCTGATACTTTGGGTGAAGCAGTCTATCCGGGGGGTCATCGGTCGGGGAATTTTCCGGCCGATCACCGATCGACACCACCATTTCAGGGCATTCGCAAATGCGGTAAATGCCATGGACACTCAGCCACCAAAGTCCTCGCGGCGGCATGGGCAGGGAAAGATCCAGCAGCACCCTCGGCGTCATGCCCCCGGCGGTATCGATATCGGCAGCGTAGAAAAAGCGTCCATCGGTAGCGGCGATCTTGTCGACGTGTTGATCTGCTGCATAGCGCCGTGCCTGTTCGACCGCCTTCTCCAGCGACTGCCGGTGAGGACGAAGCGAGTCCGGGCGCTTCACCTCGATAAGCAGATATTTCATCAAGTTCTGACTGAGCACGATGTCGGCGTACTTCTGCTGGTAAAGGAGATCGCCCTTTGCCCAATCCAGCACTTCGGTGAAAAGATCCTCGACAATTCCCTCAGCCACCTTTTCCGATTCGTGACCATGCCGCAGCCGGTCTTGGCGCAAAGACATGAAACGATTCCAGGCGCCCTCGATGCGAGCGATACAGAGGCGATATTTCGCAAGGGACTCATACTCAAAGCCTCCCGACATTTTTGACCTCCCCGATGATCATTCGATTCCGTAAAGAGCCAAAGCGGTGGTGCAAATATAGCTGCTCAGCGTGGCGATGCACTTACGGTCACGAATTTTCGGCTGTGCGATCCGGGCGCCCTGTCCGGCTCAAACCAAGCCGTTCGACCGCCACGCCTGGCGCGGAGTTCTTCTTCCGTGCGCGCGCAAACCGACAAAAAATGGTAGGTCTCTATACAGAATACTCCCCTAATTTCGGGCGGCACCGGGGTCCATGTCGGCTTGTCGACATTTTTTTAGACTTGTTCGGTGGCCTCAGGGAAACCGGGAACCCGAGCAACTCGGTGGCATCAAATTTGCTCGTTTGGGTAGTCAAAGGGAGCCGACGGCAAAAAGCCGTGCGGCGCGGCCATGAGGATATCCGAATATGATTATTTACACTTGGTGGGAAAATTGTATGGCGGAGAGGGTGGGATTCGAACCCACGTGGGGCAAAGCCCCCAACAGATTTCGAGTCTGCGCCGGTATGACCGCTTCGGTACCTCTCCGAGGGCGTGTAGCTTACGTGGAGTGGGGGCGCGAGACAACCCGTCCTGCAGTATAATTATTAATGATGCCAAGAACATCCTTGCGGGACCGCACACCTGGCATAGTCCTTGGAGCACTGCTGCTCGCAACGAGCCTGCTATCGGGATGTTCCCCTATCGGGGAAAGCAAGCTCAACGCAGTGAAGCGGGCGGGCGAGCTTGTTGTCCTGACTCGCAACAGCCCCACGACCTATTATGAGGGGCCGGACGGGCCAGCCGGCCTCGAGTACGACCTGGCCAAGGCCTTTGCCGACCATCTCGGGGTATCCCTGCGCATGGAAGTCCCCGAGCAGTTTGCGGACATCATTCCGATGATCGCGAATAATCAGGCCGATTTTGCTGCTGCAGGCCTGACCATCACCCCTGCCCGCCTCAAGCTCGTACGTTTCACCCCGCCGTATCAGGAGGTACACGAGCAGGTGGTCTATCGCACTGGAACCGTTCCGCCGAAGAACCTGGAACAGCTGCAGGGCCGGCCGATCGACGTGGTGGCAGGAACAAGCTACGTCGAGCACCTTGACCAGCTCAAGCTGCTTTACCCGGGCCTCGAATGGAACGCGATCAACAACACGGAGACCGAAGATTTGCTTCTGCGTGTTCGGGAAAAGGAATCATTGCTCACCATCGCCGACTCTAATATCGTTGCTCTTAGCCAGCAGTTCTACCCCGAACTCCGGGTGGCGTTCAGCCTAAAGCCGCCCGAAGAAATCGCCTGGGCCTTTCCCCAAGGTCCGGACAACAGCTTATACAACGCGGCCGTCGACTTCATAGACGAAATGCGTCGCACCGGGGAACTGAATCATCTCATTGACCGCTATTACGGTGCTGCCAGCCGTTTCAATCCAATAAACATGTCAGCTTACATCGAAAAAGTGAAGGACGCGCTTCCGGCCTATGAACCCACATTCGAGGCAGCCGCCAAGAAATACAATCTCGACTGGCGGCTGCTAGCAGCTATGGCTTATCAGGAATCGTTCTGGGATCCAGATGCGGAGTCGCCCACCGGCGTGCGTGGCATGATGATGCTCACGCAGACGACAGCGGATCACATTAATGTGGCCAACAGGGAGAACCCAGCCGAGAGCATATTCGGCGGAGCCGAATATATCCGCCGCATGATTGACCGCCTGCCGAGCCATATTCACGAGCCCGACCGGACATGGATGGCTCTCGCTGCCTACAATGTCGGCATCAACCATCTGGAAGACGCGCGCATCATCACCCAGCAGCAGGGCGGTAACCCGGATAAGTGGAACGACGTGCGTAAGCGCCTTCCGCTTCTCTCCGAACACGCCTGGTACAGCAAGACCAAGCACGGTTATGCGCGTGGTTACGAACCAGTCGAATATGTCAACCGCATCCGTGCTTACTATAACGTTCTGGTGAAGATGAACCGAGAGCGCCGGGCACGCCATCACAATGATGCGCTCGACCTGAGGGCACCAGCGCTCTGATCTAGGGGCGACCCAGTGCCACTGGCGTCACGCACCACCAATCAGCAGGGACGACGACAACCCTAGTCGCGCCGCGCACGAAAAAATGCCCTGAGGCCGTTGCTGCACTCCTCCGCCAAAACACCGCCGCTGACTTGCGGATGATGATTGAGCGTCGGGGCATCGAATATGCTGAATACCGAACCGGCAGAGCCGGCTAGCGGATCGCGCGCGCCATACACCACACGCGCCACGCGCGCATGTACCAGAGCGCCTGCGCACATCGGGCAGGGTTCTAACGTGACATACAGGGTGGTGTTTGCCAGCCGGTAATTAC
>JAKBDW010000246.1:0-2575 GCA_021834245.1 Pseudomonadota bacterium | reverse complement strand
GGTTTGCCGACTTCCGCGCCAACCGAGTTAAGTGTCGGCAGCAGCAACCCCGGGAACCCGAGGAGCTTGCCGACAAGCGCCTGAAATGCCCCGAACATGGCATTGGTTGAAGTATTGCTCCCAGAGAGAGCAACGCCGATCCATCCCAGTACCGGTGCGATCAGCAGATACATAACACCAAACTTCGAGAATGCGTAAGCCAGCGATGCCGCCATACCGGAGTAATTGAAAACGTAGGCGAGGCCAAAAATGAACACGCCGACCAACAATGCACCCCACATCTGATGGAAGGTACGGCGAAAGACTTCCTTCAGGTCCTTCATTCCCAATCGCAGCAGTACGGCCACGATAAACCAGGACGCCAGGATTGCCGTGCCTCCAATGAAGGGTGCAAAGTTGAATAGCGCCACCACATTGTTGTGTGTGACCGACGATATCGCCTCAACTTTCTCGGCAAACAGACTTACCTTGGGTAAAGTCGACCAAGGTCCCGTCCAAAGCACAACCACGATAATGAGCACGATGAACGGCATCCAAGCCTGTACCAGTTCGGCGCGAGACAGCCCATGCGCTTTGCGATCGGCCGAGCCCTTTTCTGACTTGATCGGTTTGCCGCCGTACCCCAGGACCGTGCGCGGCTGCCAAAATTTGAGCAGCACGAGCAGCGCCGCGAAGCACACAATAGAGCCGGTCACGTCGGGCAGGTAGGGACCAAGATGGGTTGCCACCGGATACTGGCCGGCAATATATCCAAGTGAGCCGACTATGGCCAAAGGCCAGCCATCGCGCAGGCCGCGTTTTCCGCTTACCAGGTAAATGAGCACCCAGGGAGGTAGCAGAGCAAGGACTGCGACCAGTCGGCCGACGCTGGCGGAAAGTTCAAGCAATGGATAACCGGTGACTGCAGCCAGGGCGATGATGGGGACTCCCAGGGCGCCGTAGGATACTGGCGCATTGTTGGCTATCGCCGCAACGCGTACCGCATCCAGATCCGGTATGCCGAGAGTAATGAGAATCGGGGCAACAACCGCCCACGGATAGCCAAATCCGACCAAGCCTTCGAGCAACGCCCCAAAAGCCCATGCAAAGAGAATTGTCTGCACGCGCACATCGGCGGTGCCCTGCGCTACCAGCCAGCGTCGGAAACGTTCAAAAACACCCGTGATCATGAGGGTATTGAAAAGGACAACGCCCCAGAACGTGATCCAGTCGACCGCCCAAACGCCTGTAGCAGCCCCGTAAATATAGGCTAATACGCCCTGATGCAATGGCATGTGCCAAAGCCACACGGCGAGTGAAAAAGTAACAAGGGAGCCAATAAGTGTTGCCGCCCAGGCCGAGACCCGGTAAACAGCCAACATGACCAGCAGTAAAACGACAGGAACCAAAGCAACTAGCGCTGTTACGACAAGATTGTTCAAAGGATTGAGAAGTTGCGTAAACATTATTCTTCTCCTCTTTCGGTGGACCCGCTCAGCCGCCCATGGTCTGGCACTCAGCTAGGATCGAGGAAAAAGCTGCACGCCGCGGCGCAGCCGCCGGTCACGAGAAAGGCATATGACAAGACGCAAGAATATAGCGGGAACGCTTCATCTGCTGACACCTCGCGTGTGCGCTGTGCCGAAGCGCGATCTGGCCGTAATGACCAGACCTAAGTTGATTATGGACTGCTAGTTGAGCCGCGGCCAGTGGCCAGTTCAAAAAAAGAATTACAGCCGGTGTGACATGCATTGAGCACCCACTCCTTGAAGAAGGTCCGGCAAAGACCGTGCCATAGAGATCGCTTATAGCCCCGCATCCGGGCCGACATTGACAGTCAGTGACCCGCAACCGGCTTGCGAGACTGGCCAGGTTGAAACGAGGTGGCACCACGGGCGGATCGATAGCCCTCGGAGATTGCTTGTTCGCGCACATGCCGACAAATCAATTTGCGTGCTAGAGTTTCTAATAAATACGTCTGTTCTGCGCGTTGTGCCGTGTCGGGCAGCGCATGCGGGAACTGGCTGGGACGCTTGGGTGACTAATTTAGTAGATGGAAGCCGTCCGGGATCTGGCGTGGCCCGCAGCCCGACCGGCTTCGCAATTGATTACCCGCTTATGGCAAGACTGGTGGATAGGAATGGATGATCCGCAAAACCGAGAGACACTTAAGGCATGGTTGAGCACCTCGCCGCTCGCCAGTGGCAATGCAACTTATCTTGAGCAGTTGTACGAGAACTTCCTGCAGAATCCAGGCGCCGTGGATGAGACATGGCGGCGCTACTTCGAAAGCCTGCCTCAAGTCGATGGTGTGGCTGTGGACGTGGCGCACTCCGAGATTCGCGACCGATTTCGTCGCATGGTGTACCAGGGGAAGCTGCGCATCGCGAATCCGACCCCCGGCGTCGCTACTGGCGACCTTCGAGAAAAGCAGGTTAGGGTGCTGCAGCTCATCAATGCCTACCGTTTTCGCGGTCACCAGCGCGCGCGACTAGATCCGCTAGCGGCAATGGAGATGCCGGAGGTGCCGGAACTGTATCCTGCGCATCACGGATTGACGGCAATAGATCTGGATACCGAGTTCGATACAGGTTCA
>JAKBDW010000295.1:0-10560 GCA_021834245.1 Pseudomonadota bacterium | reverse complement strand
TCAAGGCATACCGATGGGCATAGGCGTCCTGACAGCGGGCATCATCCTGGCCATCATGATTATTCCTTTTATTTCGTCGATCATGCGCGAAGTGTTTCTGCTCACTCCGCCGCTACTCAAGGAATCTGCCTACGGACTTGGAGCAACCACATGGGAGGTGGTGCGCAGCGTCGTTCTTCCCTACACCCGGACTGCGGTAGTTGGCGGCATTTTTCTCGGCCTCGGACGGGCGCTGGGCGAAACCATGGCCGTCACTTTTGTGATCGGCAATGCACACTTTTTCAACGTCTCGCTGCTGAACGCGGGAAACTCCATTGCGGCAGTATTGGCCAACGAGTTTACCGAGGCATTTACCCCACTGTACAAGTCTTCGCTCATCGCCCTCGGCTTTATTCTCTTTGTCATTACATTCATCATTCTGGTGCTGGCCAAGTTGCTACTGAGGCGGCTTGAACGCGCACAGGGTGAGGCGACATAAGGAAGGCGCAAATCGTGGATCTCCGTTACTTGCGACGCCGCACCGTCAACGTGTTCAATCTGGGCATGTCTGTTCTGACCACGCTTTTCGGTCTGTTCTGGCTTTTCTGGATCCTGTACACGACCGTGCAATACGGCTATAAAGCGATCGACATCAACCTGTTTACTCAAAACACGCCGGCTCCCGGAGACGTG
The DNA here is from genome assembly GCA_021834245.1 of Pseudomonadota bacterium. Lineage (GTDB taxonomy): Bacteria > Pseudomonadota > Gammaproteobacteria > Acidiferrobacterales > UBA6901 > JAJXUF01. Next base: position 9,888 of record JAKBDW010000295.1, on the reverse strand, counting down.
GGCGGGCTGAAGAATGCTTTCGTCGGCAGCCTAATCATGATCGGCCTGGGGGTCTTGATTGGCACTCCGGTCGGCATTCTCGCGGGCACCTACCTGGCGGAATTCGCCACGCGCAAGCGCATCGGTGAGATTGTGCGATTCTTCAATGATATCCTGCTCAGCGCGCCTTCCATTGTGATTGGGCTGTTTGTCTACGGCATCGTGGTGACGACGATGGGAGATTTTTCCGGGCTCGCGGGCGGTCTGTCGCTCGCCATCATCCTTTTACCTGTAGTAGTCCGAACCACTGACGAAATGCTGCGCTTGGTCCCCTCAACCATGCGCGAAGCGGCAATGGCTCTCGGCGCGCCATACTGGCGCGTGGTGGTTCAGATCACCTATCGAGCAGCGCGCTCTGGAATCCTCACGGGCGTACTGCTGGGAATTGCACGCATCAGCGGTGAGACCGCGCCCCTGCTCTTCACGGCGCTCAATGACCAGTTCTGGAGCGTGGATCTTCGCAAACCCATGGCGAATATACCGGTGACCATTTTTCAGTTCGCCATGAGCCCGTATGACGAGTGGAAGCGTTTGGCATGGGCCGGCGCCCTTACCGCGACTCTGGTCATCCTGGCCCTAAGCATCGTTTCCCGTTTTCTCATCCGCCAGAGGAATTACTGACAATGAGCGGTGGAGCATCTTTGGTTCCAAAAATCAGCGTTCGAAACCTGAATTTCCAGTACGGCAAATTCCACGCCCTAAAAAACATCAACCTGGACGTCGCCACACGCCAAGTGACCGCGTTCATTGGGCCTTCGGGCTGCGGTAAGTCCACCCTTTTGCGCGTCTTCAACCGCATGTACGCGCTGTATCCGGGTCAGGTCGCCACCGGCGAGGTGTTGCTCGATAACGAAAATATTCTCGATCGGCGCCAGGATCTGCGCCATCTTCGGTCCCGGGTCGGAATGGTGTTTCAGAAACCCACGCCGTTTCCCATGACTATCTACGAGAACATCGCTTTTGGCGTGCGTCTGCACGAGCGCATGAGCAAAGGCCATATGGATGACCGGATCGAATGGGCTTTGCGTCAAGCAGCGCTTTGGGACGAAGTAAAGGACAAGCTAAAACAGAGCGGGATGAGCCTTTCCGGCGGGCAGCAACAGCGCCTTTGCATCGCCCGCGCAATTGCCGTGAAGCCGGAAGTACTTCTTCTGGATGAACCAGCATCGGCTCTCGATCCGATATCGACCCTCAAGATAGAAGAACTGATCTATGAACTTAAGCAGAACTACACTATCGTTATAGTTACGCACAACATGCAGCAAGCGGCACGCGTGTCGGACTACACCGCATTCATGTACTTGGGCGAGCTGGTGGAATTCGGCGACACGAATGCGATTTTCACGAATCCGGCACAGAAACAGACCGAAGACTACATCACAGGACGCTACGGCTGATCCGAGGAGCAGGGACCATGGAACCGATTCATACGCACATATCCCGCCAATTCAACACTGAACTTGAAGACATCCGCACCCGCGTACTTCAGATGGGCGGGCTTGTCGAACGCCAGATCGAACGCGCAATCGAAGCCCTCGTCAAGGGCGATGCAAGTTTAGGCGAAGCCGTTGTCATGGACGATACGAAGGTCAATGGAATGGAGGTCTCGATTGACGAGGAATGCAATCAGATTATCGCAAAACGACAACCCGCGGCCAGCGACTTGCGTCTAGTCGTAGCTGTAATCAAGACTATCACCGATCTTGAGCGTATTGGCGACGAAGCAGAAAAGATTGCTCGCATGGCGGTGCGCCTGGCCCACGAAGAGCGCCCGAAGAACAACTACATGGAAATTCAGGCGTTGGGAAACCGCGTGCAGCAGATGTTGCGCGACGCGCTTGATGCCTTTGCGCGCCTTGATGCGACGGCGGCGGTTCGCTCTGCCCAGGAGGATATCAAGGTTGACCAGGATTACGATGGTGTCATGCGTCAGATGATCACCTTCATGATGGAGGATCCACGCACCATTACGCGTATGTTAAATGTGATATGGGCTGCGCGGGCACTGGAACGTATCGGAGACCACGCCAGCAACATTTGCGAATACGTCATCTACCTGGTCAAAGGTAAAGATGTGCGCCACACCAGCCTTGAACAGATTGAAAAAGAGGTTCTCGGCGGGAAGTAGATTCTGCCGCAGTCAGCGCGCGTCCGCCGTACGGTGCACGATGTGGAGAGTTTCGCGAAGTCTTCGCTGAATGAGTAGTGGGAGAAATTCCATGACCGTTGCACCGGCCTTCAGTTTCTCCAGCTCCCGTTCGTAGAGCGAACCAATCACGCCATCCGGCAATCCAGCTTCCATGGCGATGGCATGGATAACGTGCTCATGGAGTGCCCGCTCCCTGTCGTCCCGGTAGAGATCGTCCCGCATAGACCCCCCTTTTCTTTCTAATTGAGGCAATGTTGGCCGTGAGTCGCCGATCGGTAAGCGACCTCATCTTAACGCCGGTCCACCGAAAAAAATACAAAAGAATTATTACAGGCTTTGGACGCGTGCAGCGTAAAATGAGGCTATAAACGTCTGTTAACTGTCTCAACCGATCAACAGGTTGCGCGGGTCATAGACAGATGTAATAAAATCGTCAATTATAGGCAATAGGATGTTTTGCCCCGCCCTGCATCGGGCTTGTAACTGACATACCCAGATGAGTGCCCTGGAATCCTCCGTTGTCGCTGCCAAGCAGCCGAATCTCTATATCAATCGGGAATTGAGTCTGCTCGCCTTCAACGCCCGGGTTCTCGAACAGTCCCGCGATCCCAAAATTCCCCTGCTCGAACGTCTGCGCTTTTTGTGCATTTCCAGTACCAATCTCGATGAGTTCTTTGAAATTCGCACCGCCCGACTGCAGGAGCAGCTTGTCTCGGGGACCGTATTCGCGGGAATCGACAATCGAAGCCCACACGAGTTGCTGCGGCAAATTAGCGTCGAGGCTCACCATCTCGTGGATCAGCAATACCGCGTGCTCAACGAAGAACTCATACCGGCACTGGAGCGAGAAAATATTCATTTTTTGCGCCGCAGCGAGTGGGACAGCATTCTGGTCAATTGGGTAAAAAAATATTTTGAATATGACTTGTTGCCGATGCTAACCCCAATGGGGCTCGACCCGGCACATCCATTTCCCCGCATACTCAATAAGAGCCTGAATTTTCTGGTTACACTGGAGGGCAACGATGCATTCGGGCGACGGGGAAGCATTGCTATCGTCCAAGCGCCGCGCGCACTGCCGCGCATCATTCAGTTGCCAAAAGATTGCACCGACAAACCGCACGAGTTCATTTTTCTTACTTCTATTATTCACGCGCATGTTGGCGATCTGTTTCCCGGTATGCGCGTCACCGGTTGCTACCAGTTTCGCGTGACACGCAACTCGGAGCTTCTTGTTGATGAAGAAGATGCCGAAGACCTGCTGCACGCCCTCGAAGGTGAACTGGCTTCGCGTCGCTACGGAGATACGGTACGCCTTGAGATTGCCGACGAGTGCCCTCAGGATATGGCAGCCTACTTATTGCGACAATTCGAGCTGCAACCTGAGGATTTGTACCGCGTAAATGGCCCGGTGAATCTCAACCGCCTCATGGCGGTCACAGAGATGGTCAACCGTCCCGATCTGAAATATCCGCCTTTTACCCCCGGCTTACCGCGTCGACTGTTACGCGCCAAGAACATCTTCGAGGCCATCAGGCAGGAAGACGTTTTGCTGCATCACCCCTTTGAATCATTTTCTCCGGTAGTGGATTTCGTCCGGCAGGCGGCGACAGATCCAAACGTACTCGCCATCAAACAGACGCTCTACCGCACAGGATCCGATTCGGCGCTGGTCGACGCGCTGGTAAAGGCCGCGCGCGCGGGCAAGGAAATAACGGTAGTAATCGAATTGCGTGCACGCTTTGACGAAGAAGCTAACATTGGCCTTGCCACCCTGCTTCAGGAAGCGGGTGCCCATGTTGTGTATGGCGTAGTCGGCTATAAGACCCATGCCAAAATGATTCTAGTTATACGCCGCGAGCGAAACAGATTGCGCCACTATGTGCATCTAGGCACCGGCAATTATCACCTGCGCACTTCACGCCAGTACACGGACTTCAGCCTATTTACCTGCGACGATGCGGTAGGCGAAGACGTCAACAAATTATTCCGCCAACTCACAAGCCTGGGTCGGGTAACCGAGCTGACAAAACTGCTGCAGTCGCCGTTTACCTTGCACACCGAGCTGTTACACCGAATTTCGCGGGAGGCCAAACACGCGCGCGAGGGCAAAGCGGCACGCATAGTGGCGAAAATGAATGCCTTGGTCGAGCCACACATTATTCAGGCGCTCTACGATGCATCCTGTGCGGGGGTACAGGTCGATCTGATCATACGGGGAATTTGTTCGCTTCGACCCGGCGTCCCCGGAATATCGGAAAATATCCGGGTGCTGTCGGTGGTTGGCAGGTTTCTTGAGCACGAGCGAGTATATTGGTTCTTGAACAACGATCTGCGCGCAAACAGTGACGAAACAATCGCTTCCCGGGGCGGTGAACTGTTCTGTGCCAGTGCGGATTGGATGGATCGCAACTTTTTCAGGCGCGTGGAGGTCGCGTTTCCCATTGAGAACCGACGGTTGCGCGAGCGTATTATTCGCGAATCCCTCGATTTCTATTTGCGGGACGATGCAAATGCCTGGGAACTCAATGCGGAAGGCATTTACCACCGTCTCGTTCCAGCCGGCAGCAATTCATGGTCGGCGCAGGCGAATCTTGTGAAAGAACTTGGTGAGCAGATTTAGAGCGATTCGGGGAGATTACATCGGGGTGATTGTGAAATTGCGGGTTCTTGCAGCACTACTCCCGCCGCTGACCCTGCATACCTCATCTTTTTCCGTGCCACCGAAAAACACGCTGTCAACGCGTCGAACCGGCTTAGTGCGAATTAGCTGACTAGCTGAACTCAAGCCGTAAACCCGCCGCCCTGAGCCACGCCGCCTCCTGCACCAGATCCGCCTGAGTAAGAGGTTGCTTGCCAAGCCATCCGCGCGTAAAGCGCACACGCAGCGAACGCTCCCCGGCACTCACGCGCATACCGGAAAGATTGATCTCCCCTCGGGCGCGATGCAACAGCACCGCAAGACGCAACAGGACGCACAGTCGGCGCGCCGCGCTGCGGCGCGCCGCTGGTAGTGCACTGAATACATCGACTGGAAACTTGCGCCGGTGACCACGTATAAGTGCAGCAAGCTGCTGTTGCTCCTGCCAGGAAAATCCCGACAGATCGGACTTTTCTACTATGTAGGCGCCGTGTTTGTGATACTGGTTATGGGCGACAACCAGCCCAATCTCGTGCAATCGCGCCGCCCAGCTGAGTAGGCGCGCGTCCTCCGCAGATAACCCCCAAGCGAGCACCACCTGCTCAAACATCTGGGCCCCAGTACGCATTACCCGCTCGGCTTGCGCTGCGTCGGCATGAAAACGGCGCGCCAATACCGAAACCGCGTGCTCACGTACATCCTCATGCCGCAAACGGCCGACGAGATCGTGTAGCAGACCCTCGCGCAGGGCACCGTCAGCGACCTGCATGCGCTCTACACCGAGCGCCTGAAATGTTGCCAGCAGGATTGCGACACCGCCGGCAAATACCGGGGCGCGTTCCTCACTCAAGCCCGAGAGTTTGAAATGATGTACGCGGCGCGCTGCAATCAGGGCGCCGCGCAGGCGATCAAGCGCGCCGGCCGTGATCGTGCCGTCTGTCCATCCCTGCCCTCGCAGGACAGCCCGCACCGCGCGTATAGTGCCAGAAGTTCCGATGGCAGTTTCCCAACCCTGCAGAAACTGGGCTTCGACCGGTCTCAGTTCCAATCGCGCGGCGGTCATCGCGTGGCGCATCGCCTTCTCGCTGATGACACCATCCGCAAAATAAGAGTCGGTCAAGCTGACGCAACCCATGTATAGACTTTCCGTGGTGATCGCCTCCAGACCCTGACCAATTATGAGTTCCGTACTGCCACCGCCGATGTCGACTACCAGCCTGGCACGCCCATCGTCTGGCCAGGAATGGGCCATCCCCTGGTAGATGAGGCGTGCTTCCTCGCGTCCAGCGATGATCTCGATAGGATGGCCAAGTACTTTTTTTGCAGCATCCAGAAAGCTTTCGGCGTTGTGCATGCGCCGCAGAGTGTTGGTGCCCACCGCGCGCACGCTGCCGTGCGGTAGACCGCGCAGGCGCTCACCGAATCGCGCCAAACATGCGAGCGCACGCGTGCGTGCCGCAGGCGTAAGGCGACCTTTTGCATCGAGACCGCTGCCGAGCCGAACCATCTCCTGCAGCCTGTCGACAATGCGCAGACGTCCCTGCTCCACGCGCGCCGCCACGATCATGTGAAAGCTATTTGAGCCTAAATCCAGGGCTGCCACGACATTCTGAGCATCACCCCGCGGCATTCGAGCCGCGCGCTTTGCCGCGCGCCGGCGCGCTACAGAGACAGGACGATTCATGCGCTGAACCTTTGTCGCAATATGATGGAAGGTAAGTTCATGTTTTCCGGTGTGATGATCGGACGCGTCAGGCCCGATGATCGCAGCTAGCGGACTTGCGTCCGGGCGCTTCAAGTTGCCGCACAAGATTTCGAATCGGGCGAATGAGATTGCGTCGGCGCCTTCCCAGATAGAGTTGCAGGATTTCGTTATAGAATTTGGTAGCGTCCCGATTGTTCCGTTGCGCAAGTCGCTTAAGTCCAGGACGTGGATCATGGCGCACACCGTGACACGCGCGATGCGCGCTTACTTTTGCGAGAGACTCCACGATTTCCGACCGCAGAACATTGCGGTCGTGCAATTCTCCTAGCTGATCCTGAAACGCCTTCAAAGTCTCAATTAGCTCTCCTGCCGGTACCAGAGGTTCGAGAAGATAGCGCAGACGCTTACCCGTAATGCGTGCTGCATGGATTGCTGCATCGTCTTTAGCCGATCTGATAACACCCAGCTCCTGCCACAGCACCGCAGCATATTGATCAATTTGCCGGGCCGCGGCGGCAATAAACGAAGTCTGGCGCGGTGCACCGCGTGACACATGCTTGGCGCAAGCGACAGTCAATGCCGCCCGAAACTTGCGAGTCACCTTGTCGAACTCGGCAAGCGTTTCACCGCAAACATGGCTGTAACCCAGATTTTTCTGCAGCACCAGGCGCGCCCGCAACCATCTGCGCCCGGGTCGCTCCGACCCATCGAGCCCTTTGCCGTTGGCATGCAACCACGCGAGCTGCACTTCGGCCTCTCTTGCTGCATTCGTCTCGCGCGCCAGCGCGTGCAAGTGCTTGGTGAGCTTGGCGGGAATCATCCCCACTACGTACGGAGCGTAGGCGCGCAGGCAACTTCTCAGGCGCCGCAACGCCACACGCAAATCGTGAAGCGCTTCCGCATCGGGACTACCTTTAAGCCGCTTGCGCGCATCAATCGCGGCGTTCAAATATTGGCGCGCCAGCCGGCACACCGCATTCTGTACCGTGAGCTCGCCGATGGCGCGGCGCATCATTCACCGCCCAATGCGGCGCAGGATGGACGGCGTTAACATCCACACGAGCAGCCCCTGACCGGTGGCAGGCTCGCCGACGAATTCAATAAGACAAGCGGCACCCTTCTTAAATGGAAGGAACGATTGCGTGCGCCGGGCGAGCAGATGACTAGCGAAAATTCCAAGATCCGGCTCGTGCCCTACTGCTGCCACTGTTGCGTCCATTGGCTGTTGCTTGAGCCAGGCAAGCACTGCGCGAGGCGGCTGGCCGGGTGCAAGAGCATCCACCGGGGTGACATCGAGACCACGGTACTGCTCGGCCACGATATCAGCCGTTTGCTGCGCCCGCACCAGTGGACTCGCCGCCAGAAACGTGATTTCCGGTATCAATACCCGAATACCCTGGGCTGCAACACGCATGCGCCGGCGTCCGTCCGGTGTAAGACGACGATCATATTCCCTGCCGAGCAGCGCGCGCTCCTCGGCCTGCGCATGTCGGATCAGGACGAGCTTCATCGCTGCAAGTATATCGGATTCTACTCGGCGGACACGAGCCGTCGCTCGCGCGCGCGTATCAGATAGATACGGATCCCGCCAGGCAGGTCACGCGCCGCTTTCACCACTGACGGCGGCGCATCACAACTTTATGACAGCTCGTGAATCCAAATGCGCAAGAGGAGAGGCGGGCTGGCGCAGCGCGAGACACGGCCTCTTATGGCTATTTCTCTTCCCGGCTAAGCCATTTTGCAACCCGACCCGCAAAATAAGTAAGAATCGCGTCGGCCCCGGCACGTCTGCATGCAATCAGTGATTCCATGACGACAGCCTGTTCGTCGAGCCAACCATTTTGTGCGGCCGCTATCAGCATCGCGTACTCGCCGCTCACCTGATAGACGAATGTCGGTACCTTGAATATCTCCTTAATTCGCTGAACGATGTCGAGATACGGCAAACCCGGTTTGACCATGATCATGTCGGCACCCTCTTCCAGGTCCATCGCAACTTCGCGAAGTGCCTCATCGCTGTTGCAGACGTCCATCTGGTAGCTGTACTTGTTGCCACCGCCGAGGTTCGCAGCCGAGCCGACCGCATCGCGGAACGGCCCGTAAAAACTGGAAGCATACTTGGCAGAATAAGCGAGGATCCGGGTATGAATGTGTCCTGTTGATTCAAGCACATCGCGAATGGCACCGATTCTGCCGTCCATCATGTCCGACGGCGCAACAATGTCGGCGCCAGCTTCGGCATGTGACAGCGCCTGCTTTACCAGCACAGCCACGGTCTCGTCATTCATCACATAGCCGCTTGCGTCAATCAACCCATCTTGGCCATGCGAAGTGAACGGATCGAGCGCAACATCTGTTATGACACCCAAGGTTGGCAACTCCTTTTTGAGTGCGCGTACCGTACGCTGCGCCAGCCCCTGCGGATTGTATGCCTCGTGCGCATCCAAGGACTTCTTGTCTGCAGCCACTACTGGAAAGAGTGCCACGGCCGGAATTCCGTCGCGAACCCAGCCTTCTGCTTGTCGTAGAAGCATGTCGATTGTGAGCCGACTTACGCCGGGCATCGATGCAACCGGTTCTGTGCGGTTTTCGCCATCAATGACAAATACCGGCTGAATCAGGCTATCTGCCGTCAACCGGTTTTCGCGAACCAGCCGTCGGGTGAAGTCGTCACGCCGCAAACGTCGCAATCGCGTGCGGGGAAATTGTCCACCTCTTACCGAACGTTCTGTCACTTCAAAACTCCTAACTGGCATCCAACTCTAGGTAGCGCCGCCTCAACCAGCCAAACCAGACAAAAAGGCCCGGTAGTGCCGGGCCTTAAGGAACACTCGCACCGCTATTCGCGTTTATTACTTTTTCTTTTTTGCCTTTGGCGCTGCCTTCTTGGACTTCTTCACGGCCTTCTTTGCAGCCTTTTTTGGGGCGGTTTTTTTGGACTTCTTGACCGCCTTCTTTGGCGCAGCCTTAGCTGCAGCCTTAGTTGCCGGCTTAGCCGCGGCCTTTGCCGCCGGCTTGCCCGCCGCCTTTCCGGAGCTCGCTGCCTTGGTTGATTTGCCCGCCGCCGGTTTTGCTGTAGGGGCTGGCTTGGCACTCGCTCCGATACCTACGCCCACCGCCGCCAGCGGCCGCATCTGGACCTCTATGATATCGCTGATCGCCTTGAAAATATCATTGACGCTGCCAACGCCCCGCACCGTGCGCAGCTTGCCCTGTGCCTTGTAATAAGACACCAGTGGCGATGTCTGTTCCTCATATACTTTCAGCCGGTTACGAACTGTAACCTCGTTATCATCAGAGCGGTGCTGCAGTGCGCCACCGCATTTGTCGCATTTACCGGGGGTCTTGGGCGCA
>JAKBDW010000238.1:0-10563 GCA_021834245.1 Pseudomonadota bacterium | reverse complement strand
CAGATATCCCGAAGCAGTTCGTTGATTCCGACCTTGCCGCGCGTTTTTTCGTCAACCTGCTTCACGATCACCGCACAGTACAGGCTGTATTTGCCGTCGGAGGAGGGCAGATTACCGGATACAACCACCGAGCCCGCGGGCACGCGCCCGTAGCTGACTTCTCCGGTCGCGCGGTTGTAGATCTTGGTGCTCTTGCCGATAAATACGCCCATGGAAATCACTGAACCTTCCTCGACGATCACGCCTTCGACGATCTCGGAGCGCGCGCCGATGAAGCAGTTGTCCTCGATGATGGTGGGTGCGGCCTGCACCGGCTCAAGCACGCCTCCGATACCAACACCGCCCGACAGGTGTACGTTCTTGCCGATCTGTGCGCACGAACCGACTGTGGCCCAGGTGTCGACCATGCTGCCTTCGTCAACATAACCGCCGATGTTGACATAACTCGGCATGAGCACGACGTTGGGCGCGATGAATGCGCCCTTGCGCACGGTGGCGAGCGGCACCACGCGGAAGCCGCCTTCGCGAAAATTCTTCGAATTGTAGTCGGCGAACTTGGACGGTACCTTGTCGTAGTAATTCGTGTAACCACCCTTGATGAGCGCACTGTCTTCGATGCGGAAATAGAGCAACACTGCCTTCTTCAGCCACTCGTTCACCGCCCACTGTCCGTTCTTCTTTTCCGCCACACGCGCCTTGCCTGAATCGAGCAGGCTGATGGCTTCGAGCGTTGCGTCCTTGACGTGGGTGTCGACGTTGCGCGGTGTGATTTCGGCACGCCGTTCGAACGCCTGTTCGATGATGTTCTTGATATCGGTCATGGGTTCAATCCTGTTATGTCAGAGCGATTCTACATGATGGCGCATACGCTGCGCAGCCTCCACGCATTCGGCGAGCGGCGCGACCAGGGCCATGCGCACGCGCTGGCGTCCGGGATTGGCGCCGTTGACGTTGCGTGACAGGTAGCTGCCGGGCAGAACGAGGACATTTTCGTGCTGGTACAGCCCGCGCGTGAAAGTCTCGTCGTCCTGCGGTGTGCGCGGCCAGAGATAAAAACCGGCGTCGGGGCGCGTTACTTCCAGCACCGGGGCGAGGATGTCCAGCACGGCGTCGAACTTCGCGCGGTAAAGATCGCGGTTTTCGCGCACATGGACCTCATCACGCCACACTTTGATACTGACGGCTTGCGCCAGCGACGACAGACTGCAGCCGTGGTAGGTGCGATACAGCAGATACTTGGCCATGATCTCGCCGTCGCCGGCTACAAAACCAGAGCGCAGTCCCGGCATGTTGGAGCGCTTGGACAGGCTGTGGAAAGCAAGGCAGCGACGGAAGTCCGCGATGCCTTGCTCGGCTGCGACCTCAAGGATGCCGGGCGGCGGGCGCGTTTCGTCGAAATAGATCTCGGAGTAGCACTCATCCGACACTATCAGGAAATCGTGACGCTGCGCGAGTTCGATGACCCGCGCAAGTTCGGCGCGGCCCATCACTGCGCCGGTGGGATTCCCTGGTGAACACAGAAAAACCATACGGGTGCGTTTCCACACGTCAGCCGGCACCGAATCGAAATCCATGCGGTAGTGCGACTCCGCGGTGGTGGACAGGAAATACGGTTCCGCTCCAGCCAGGATCGCCGCTCCCTCGTAGATCTGGTAGAACGGGTTCGGCATGATGACTACCGGGCGTTCCTTGTCGGCCGGATCGATTACCGCCTGGACGATGGAAAACAGCGCCTCGCGTGTTCCGCTCACCGGCAACACATGGCGTGCGGGATCCAGTGACACGCGCTCGAGCCGGAAACGGCGATTGGCCCAGTCGGCGATTGCGGCACGAAGCTCCGGCAGGCCGTGCGTGCTTGGATAGGCGGAAAGCGTCTGGAACTGGGCGTTCATCTCTTCCAAAACGAAGCGCGGTGCTGCATGCTGTGGCTCGCCGATGGAAAGCCGGATAAGCGATTTGCCCGCAGCAGGCGTGACGCCGCGGGTAAGTTCGGCAAGCTTCTGGAACGGATAGGGTTGCAGACCGGCGAGTCTGGAATTCATTCTGTGCGGCGAAAAGTCATTATTAAAGAAAAACGATTATACGGTAAGCCCCCGATGCCATCCAAACCCGCTTCATCCGTGCTGCCGGTCATGGCTTTGCTGACCGGCGCGACACTGTGGGGTGTCATCTGGTACCCCATGCGTCTGCTGCAATCGGCGGGACTCAACGGAATTTGGCTCACCTTGGTGCTCTATGTCAGCGCGCTCGCTTTCAGCCTTCCGCGCACCGCATCAAGCTGGCGCGAGTTTGCGAAAAACCCGGCGCTGCTTTCGCTGCTCATGCTGGCCGGGGGCTGGACCAACGTGGCTTTCATCGAGGCGGTGCTGCACGGCAATATCCTGCGCATCTTGCTGCTCTTCTACCTCTCGCCACTTTGGGCGACGCTCATGGGGTGGATCTGGCTGCGCGAGCGAGTCTCGCGTTATGCCATGGCGAGTCTTCTGCTGGCCATGAGCGGGGCACTCCTTATGTTATGGGATCCGCGCGCCGCCGCCTTCTGGCCGCAGGACACTGCCGACTGGCTGGCCATCAGCTCCGGGTTCGCGTTCGCATTGGCGAACGTTATCGTGCGCAAGCTCGATTCGGTTTCCATCATAGCCAAGTCGGTGAGCATCTGGGTCGGCGTCATCCTGGTTGCCGCCGTCATGATTGCAGCTTTGCGACTACCCGTGCCTCACACCGGCGCAGGAGTCTTTGCGGGCGCGGCAGCGCTTGGCCTTTTCGGCATTTTGCTCATGACCCTCATGGTGCAGTACGGCGTTACCCATATGCCGGTTTACCAGTCGGCGGTGATCATGCTGTTCGAACTTGTGGCGGGTGCCCTGTCTCAGCACTTGCTTACTACAGAGCACGTCAGTGCACGCGACTGGGCGGGCGGGGTGTTGATTGTCGCGGGCGCGTATCTTTCGGCGCGGGAAGCTAAAAAAGTAGCGCCAGCGTGAGACCTGGCCACAGGCCAATAGGGCGGCGCGGTTTAGGCGCCAGATATGCAGTCCGGTCTGCATGCGCCGCGAGGGTATAACTAAAGATCCGCTAACCCGTCGCAAATTGCGATATATAATGATGATATTGATCCCTCATGGTACCCACCGGATATTATCCAAACCCTTATGGCCCGATCCGCACTGATTGTCGATGATTCGCGTGTGGCGCTCGCCACCCTGAAGCGTATGCTTGAGGCGCATGGGATCGTTGCGGACACAGTGGAATCCGGGCCGGAAGCGCTCGATTATCTGCACGGCAACGCACCGGGAATAGTGTTTCTGGACCATATGATGCCTGGCATGGATGGTTTCGAGACGCTCGCCGCACTCAAGAATAACCGTCAGACGGCGGCCATTCCGGTCATCATGTATACGTCACAAGAAGGCGAGGCCTACATGGCGCAAGCGCTGGCGCTTGGCGCCGTCGGCGTTCTACATAAGCCCACCACACCCAATGAGGTAACGCAGATTCTGCGCAGGGTCGAGACGACGCGAACAGCGAACATGGCGTCCACGCCACCCGCGCCGATGGCAAACACGATCGTGCGGCATAGCGCCGCTTCCAGCGCAAATGACGCGTCGCCGGCGTCGGCTGTGGATGCGGCGGGCGCTTCAGAAGGCGGCACCAATCTGGGGCAGGCACGCGTACTGCTCTACGCAGCACTGGCGTCGGCACTGCTGCTGCCCGGCGCATGGTTTTATCACCGCGATCAGCAAAGCGAACTTCTGCGCAAGCAGTTACAACAGGAGAACCTGGCGCTCAAGGCGGCCCAAGCAAGTGCGCTCGCCAAGGTCCAGGATGCTGACTCGGCCCGAACCGCGCTCGATGCGAACGATCGGCACGATACGAGTTCCCTGCTCGCTACCGTGGCCTGGGTTTTCAACCAGCATGGTCAGTACCCGTTCGGCAGTCTTCCGCTCAACGATGCCCGTATGTCGCAAGTGCGCGACCTGGTCGCGCGCCTGACCGATGCGGGATTTCAAGGCACCCTGCAAATCACTGTACATAGCGGCGAGTTCTGCATTCAACGCGACGCGCAAGGCGCAGCCAGGCTGCCGCGTGCCAACCTGCCGCTGTCGCTGTGCGAAATCCGCATGCAGGCGCCGGAGACAGCGGTGCAGATTGGCATGAACGAATCGGCGGCATTCTCGCGCTATGTTGCCGACAACGATAACTCCTCCTCGCCTATTCAAATTAGCGTAACTTCCCAGGGAAGCACCGACCCCCTCGTGCCTTATCCGCAGGGCAGCAATGCGGTTACCGCCGGCGATTGGAATCGTGTTGCCGCACAGAATCAGCGCGTGGAAATCGCTCTCGTGCCCACGCCCTGAAGACGCGCATCACCGACTTCAACGCCCTTTTGGGGAGGCGTTGCGCAGCTTGGTTTTGAGTCTGTGCGCTTGCAGGTTTTGGCTGACTGTTAGGCCAGACAACAGCAGTCGGCACGAATCGGGGCGGAAAGGAGCCGATTCTTGGCACAATCCGTCATATATTACGATATATATCTTGTAAAAACACATATATCGTAGTATATGTCGCCTTATATGGCTGACATCCTGCTCAATGATGACGAAGTCCTTAATGTACTAGGCAATCGCCTTACAGCGCGACGAATTGCGCTTGGACTAACCCAGGCCAAGCTCGCTACAGAAGCTGGCGTGTCCAAGCGTACCGTGGAGCGCATGGAGGCCGGACACTCTGCCGAAATCGTAACCTGGATTCGTGTGCTTCGCGTGCTGGGGATCCTTGGCAATCTGCAACAGCTGATTCCACAAGCCGGGCCCACGCCCATGCAACTCTTGCAGCAACAAAAGAAAAGTTACATCCGCAAACGCGCGCCCCGCAAGGACCGAACCGCAGGTCAAGCAAAAAAGAAAGCGCAGACCAAGCCATGGGTGTGGGGTGAAGATCGGTGACCACCATTGCCGAGGTCAAGCTTTGGGGCAGCACCATCGGCGCCGCGGCGCTTGCCGATGGCGAGGATGTGGCGAGTTTTGAGTATGCAACGGAATTTCTCACGAGCGGCATCGAGGCGGCGCCGCTCGTGATGCCTCTTGCCAATACCGTTTATCGCTTTCCGGCGCTTGCGCGCGAAACATTCTTTGGCTTGCCCGGCATGCTGGCCGATTCCTTGCCGGACAAGTTCGGTCATGCACTCATCGATGCCTGGCTTGCCACGCAGGGTAGGGCGGCCGCGTCGTTCAATTCCATTGAACGTCTTTGCTACGTTGGGCGACGCGGCATGGGCGCCTTGGAGTTCGAGCCGCTGCTGGGCCCGGAAACCCACCGCGCAGAGAAGCTGCGCGTCGATCATCTGGTGAAGCTCGCCTCCGAAGTGCTGACGCACCGCAATGAACTTGATGCGGTATTCGGCGATGACAAGAAGAAAGGTCAAGCGCTCAAGCAGATTCTGCATGTGGGTACATCCGCCGGGGGTGCCCGCGCCAAGGCGGTGATTGCCTGGAACCCCAAGACCAACGAGGTCCGTTCTGGCCAGTTGCCGGCAGGGGATGGTTTTGAGTACTGGCTGCTCAAGTTCGATGGAGTGAGTGGCAACCGGGACAAGGAACTCGAGGACCCGCAAGGTTACGGCGCCATCGAATATGCCTACTACAAGATGGCAACCGACGCCGGGATTGAGATGCGTCCATGTCGGCTGCTTGAGGAAAACGGCCGACGCCATTTCATGGCCAAGCGTTTCGACCGCCTGGACGATGGCGAGAAGTTGCATATGCAGTCGCTCTGCGCACTGGCGCATTACGACTACAACCAGGCTGGCGCCTACAGCTACGAACAGGCGCTCCTCGTCATGCGCCAACTCAAGCTGCCCATGCGCGATATTGAACAGCAGTTTCGGCGCATGGTATTCAACATCGTTGCGCGCAACCAGGATGATCACGCCAAGAACATTGCCTTCCTCATGGACAAGCAAGGCATCTGGCGGCTTTCGCCTGCATATGATGTCACCTATAGTTACCAGCCGGGCGGCCGCTGGACTTCCATGCATCAGATGTCACTGAACGGGAAGCGAGATGACTTCGTGATGGCGGACTTTACGACATGCGCGGACCGGGCAAGCATGAAACGTGGGGGCGCGGAGCAGATTGTGAGTGAAGTGCAGCAGGTGGTTTCGCGCTGGCGCGACTATGCGGATGAAGCGAATGTCAGCAAGGACCATCGGGATCGCATCCAGAATGCGTTGCGGCTGAATCCGTTTGCCTGAACCATCACCTCAGATGGATTTCAGACCCCATATAAATCAGCAGTCCTTGCTGCATCGACGTGGTAAACCCCGGGCGGCAAATGCCTCTCCATCGCACACAGCCCCGAATAGCGCACTAATTTACCGAAGCAGAAATCATTGCGACTTAGCCACAGACCCAGCGATTAATGTATGTCCATGAATATGGGATGGACTAAACTTAGGTACGGTTGGGTTGCAGGCCAATTTGCAATACTCTACGCACAGAGCCTTGCGGCAGATTAGCCGAAAGGAAAATAGACAATCTTCTTTTCAGCCGCATTGATTGGCAGCAGCTGTCAAAGAAGGTGGAAGTCGACATCCCGCCCAACCAGCTGTTGATTTTTGGGCGCGGCAAAGGCGGGCCGTACATGTTGAAGGAAGCTCCACTGGTCGCGCTTGATATCCCCTTCAAGGCCGCTGTCTGGCAGGATCCATCAGGGAAAGTCTGGCTGAGCTACACCAATGGCACATTTATTGGTCAGCGGTACGCAATTGGGAACGCTGACGCCTCGGCAAAAGACATCGATGCCACAATAGAAAAGATCGCGGAGGAGGCGCTTAAGTAGCTTGAAACTATTGCCGCTGGTGCCAGGTCAGGCGAATCAACGAGCGTCCCTCTGGGCAGGTCAAATAGGTGGCACTGGCCATCGAAGCTGCGAGGAATACAAACGCTCCTGCGAGCGGAAGAATGAGGCTGGTGGATCGCAGGATCCAGACCTCGGTCTTTCATATAAAAAACAAAAGTGGAGGCAGTATGCGGCAGTTCTTCTTGATTCCGATCATTGCGATCAGCGTGCTCATTTCCGGCTGCCATCGCGCCGCGCTGATGGAGAAAATTGCATCAGCCAAAAATGTCCAGTCAGCGAAGAACTACATCGCTCTGCTTCGAGCAGGTCAATACGACTCGATTGAGAAAGACCTCAATCCAAGTCTCAGAACCCCGAATATTCGCGAAACTTTGGTGGCGATGGCGGGGATGATTCCGCCCCAGAATCCCTTATCCGTCAAGATTGTGGGCGCACAGCAATTCACCCAGAACCTTAGCGGACAAAAATCGACAACCACGAATATCACATTTGAATACCATTTTCCGCAACAGTGGTTGCTGGTTAATGTGGCGAACCGGAAAAGTGAGGGAGTCTCGTCTATCGTCGGCTTCCGCGTTAAGCCTATTGCTGATTCCCTGGAACATATAAATAAGTTCTCGCTGCCCGGCAAAACTCCGCTTGATTATCTGGTACTGGTACTCGCCGTCGCAGTTCCGCTATTCATCGTCTATGCGCTGGCGCGGTGTGTCAGAATGCGCGCGTTAAGGCGTAAATGGCTATGGATCGTTTTTATCATGCTTGGAGTCGGCCAGTTCGCCGTAAACTGGACGACCGGGCAATGGTTGTTGAACCCATTATACCTTCAAGTCTTGGGGGCTAGCGCCTTCGCTCCACCTTATGGGCCATGGATTCTCTCGTTTTCCTTGCCAATCGGTGCAATGGTTTTCCTGCTGCGGAAGAAGAAGCTGGTCAAGGCAACAACTGTAGTCCCGAGTTAGGCTGGCTGTTAGGAAAGTAAAACTGCACCATTGCGGCCGACAAGGTTCGTGTCATGTGTCACCACACCGCCAAAGATAAAGACACCGCTGACTCGTTTCTGGGATCCATCCGGATAGGCATTTCCGCTTTCTGCGTTACATCACAAGAGGGTTTTATCTGCCAGGTGATTCCATTCCGGATGCTATGGCGCTCGATCTTCAGTTCAACGGCAATTTAGTTGATTTGAGTGCCGCGAATAATAGCTATGGAGAGTTGGTCGGTAATACCGCCTATCTCGCCAATTCTCTGCTGCTTAACGGTGGCTACGCCGAAATTCGCGCAGTCGGGTCCGGCGCCCTTGATGACGGGGACCCCGCTCCGCTGCTTGCCACCTACAAGTATTCCGTGACTTTCAATATGAAGAACTTCTTGAATCTGCCGGGAATGGGGGGATTCAAGATTCGCCCGCTGATTTACAGCGAGGCTCCTGTCGCCGGCTTTATGGCGCCGGCAGTCATGCCGGTTGAGAAAGTCGACGTCTCGTGCGCAAGCGGCTATACGGAGGAACAGTACACTCTGAATTTTCCAAAGAGCGTGAAGATTCTGGCGGTACCGAAGAACATGAATCTTGCCAACGACTTCCTGAGCTATCGTTCAATCTATAGCCAGCACCACCATACGCTAGTGGTTACGCGATTGTTGGACGACAAAACGCCGGGTAACGTGTGCTCGCCGGCAATGATGGCGGAGTACAAGAATTTCGACCAACAGGCGGTCAAGGATATCAATGCACAGGTGATCTACCAGACTAAGGATTAACCGACACACGCCTGCCGACGGGAGGAACAGAAACTCCCCTGGCGGAGATTTGCGCCAGGGGAGGCCTAAACCAATTCGCGCAGGTCTGTGTAGCATGCAAAATTCCGGGGCAAATGCGAGCGCAACTGCACAGACAATTTCTTAAATGACGGTGGCCATTGCTTGCTGTCCCTCTTTGGCTGTCGCGTGCCTGAACAAATACCCACACTTCCTTCCGGTCTTTCTATTGCGTCCACTCGGTTACACTATCTCTTTTTCCGGGATAACCTATCATCAAACGCGTGCTGCACATACCCTTTGACAATCGTTTTGTCCACCTGGGCGAACCTTTTTTCGCCAGGGCGGAACCGACGCCGGTGAAACGGCCAACTTTGATCCGGTTAAACAATACGCTCGCTCGAGAACTCGGATTGTCTGCCGACAACGTCAATGACGCGGACCTCGCTGCGATGTTTTCCGGAAACGAGCCGCCCAAGGGAGCCGAGCCTCTAGCGATGGCCTATGCCGGCCACCAATTCGGCAATTTTGTTCCACAACTCGGCGATGGTCGGGCGATATGGCTCGGCGAAGTGCGTACGGCCGACGGGTCCTGGCTGGATCTGCAGCTGAAGGGCAGTGGGCGTACCGCCTACTCACGAAGCGGTGACGGTCGGGCGGCGCTCGGCCCCGTGCTGCGCGAATATCTGGTGAGCGAGGCGATGGCCCGCCTCGGTGTACCGACCACGCGTGCATTGGCGGTCGTGGCCACCGGTGAGGCGGTAGCACGCGAGCGCCTGTTGCCGGGCGGCGTGATTACGCGCGTGGCTTCAAGTTTTGTGCGGGTCGGCACGTTCGAGTATTTTGCGGCCCGACACGATGTGGAGGCTGTAAGAAAGCTCGCGGACCATGTCATTGCGCGCAATTATCCGGAACTCGGCGGAGCACAGCAGCCTTATGCCGCGTTCCTCGCGTCAGTGATCTCGCGTCAGGCCCGCCTGATAGCGCACTGGATGCAACTCGGGTTTATCCATGGCGTCATGAACACAGACAACATGTCCATTGCCGGCGAGACGATCGATTACGGGCCCTGCGCCTTCATGGATGCCTATGCGCATCAGCGGGTATTCAGTTCGATCGATCTTCGCGGGCGTTACGCTTTCAGCAGCCAACCAGGCATTGGGCTGTGGAATCTGATACGCCTTGCCGAAGCGCTGCTGCCGTTACTGGCGAAGAGCCCAGAAGAGGCGGTGGCGATCGCGCAAACGCAACTGGAGCTTTTCCGGGATCAGTACGAAGCCGCCTGGCTCGCTGGCATGCGTGCAAAGCTTGGTCTCAGGGCCGAGACGGATTCCGGCGAAGGGGACAGGGCGCTCATCGGTGCCTTGCTCGAGATCATGAACGATAACGAAGCTGACTTCACGTCGACGTTCTATCATCTGTCCCACCTCTTGGCGCATTCTCCTGAACGCGATGAGGATGCGCGCAGATTGTTCGCCAGGCCAGCGCAGTTTGATGACTGGGTGACTAAGTGGCGCGAGCGCCTGCAGCGGGAGACTGCAACCGATGAGGTGCGTCAGGCCAGCATGCGCGCGGTCAACCCGGTGTACATTCCCCGCAATCATCTGATCGAAGCGGCGATCCGGGCGGCGGAAGATCGGGCGGATTTATCGCTGTTTCATCAGCTTCATGCCGTACTGCAGAACCCATACGTCGAACAGGCCGGGAAAGAACGCTATCGCTTGCCGCCGCAACCGGAAGAACGCGTGACTCGCACCTTTTGCGGGACCTAGCGCACGAACGACGCAGCGCACTGCGCTGCGCAAAGACACGATGTGTTTAGTTGAAGCGGGGTCTTCCCTGCAAGGAATGCGCTACAGGCCAGGTTGGGTAGTTTCGGTCAACGTGACAATGTCGCGCGGGGACGATCGTGGCTGCATTGACCCATCCCGACGGTCGAGTCTTCCACCA
>JAKBDW010000242.1:0-10571 GCA_021834245.1 Pseudomonadota bacterium | reverse complement strand
TGACCAAGCCGTTCGACAACGCCAAGGTGCGCCAGGCGGTGCTCGTTGCCCTGGCGCAGAAGGAGTTCCTCGACGCCAACTCGGGCAATCCCGACTACTACAAGGAGTGCAAGTCGGTGTTCCCCTGCGGCTCGCCGCTCGAATCGACCATGGGGCTGTTGGGATCAATCTGCGCTAGCTGTCCTTCAAGAAAGGTCTTCCTTTCGTCGAGAGACCGTATTTCGTTATTTGCGTCCAGAAGGTCCGTCTGGGTGCGGTCGAGGAGCTGCATGTTGAGCTGCTGAACATCCGGCAGGCTGTTGAGATTCTTTTCCTTGAACGCGGCCATCTTGGTTTCAAGATCAGCGATGTGGTCCTTGAGTCTGCGTGCCTCGTCACTCAGAAAATCATACGTTCCAGTAGCCTGTTCCGTGCGCGTCTTAAGATTCTGATTCAAGAACAGAGTCATGAGCTCGTTATCGACCTTCTGCGCGACCCCGGGACTTTCGCCATCATAGGAAAGCGTGAATGCGATCGTTGCCGGTCGCGGCTGCCCGGTGCGCGGGTCAATGACGTTGGCATTGATGGCGTCGAGCCTGATATCGTCCTGCATTCGCTTGACAATCTCGTCACTCGTTTCGGTTCTGCGCTTGTCCGCGTAAAGATCGTACTTGTTAACGAGATCGAGGAGGTTGGCCCGTGTCATCACTTCCTGAGCAATAGTCTGGATGCGCTGCCACGCATAGGATGTGATGGTGGACCGGATCAGGTGCTGGGGAATTTCCTGTTCCTCGATGAGGATCGTCGCAGTCGAGCGGTACACGGGTGGAAGAAGAAATGCCACCAGAACGCTTATCGCGAATATGGCGCCAGACACAAGCAGCATCCCTTTCCACCTTCGGCGCAAGGCGTCAACATAATCTTTCAGATCTTTCGTTGGTTCTATGGCTTCGTCAATCATCGCTTTCTACCACTTGTGAATGCAGCCGTTACCGCGACAGCAGCCTGCCGCACCGGAAAATCCCCCAAAGCATCGAGCAAAAACCAGGTGCCAATTTGTTGTTGTTCGCCCGCATTCGTCGACAGGCGGGGCTGTATCGGCGCCGTTCGGTCAACGCATTCTAACAATCCTGTACGCGTTTCTCGAATATTCAGGGTCTTGTATCCGGTAGACATGTTTAACCTATTGAGTTTTATCTGGAAATGGCGAAAGCCGGCCATGCGTAAGAGAGGGACAGGAACACGGCATTGGAGGCTGCTGACTGCGAGTTCGGGTCTGTGTCTTTCTGCCACATGTATTGATAGGCGGCCGTAGCGGTCAGATTTTCGGTCCATCTCCATCGCAAGCTCGGTCCTCCGCTGTATAGATTGCGGTCTACGCCGGACAGACTCTGGCCAATGCCGTGAATACGGTAATAATTGAAATAGACAGCGCCACCCAGTCGCTCGGAAAGCTGCGTGTTTACGCTAAACGTGTCAGTGTCGGTCTGAACCTGTGTGCCGGCCCCGCTCGGGGCTACGGCTCTGCTCAGGACCAGGCTCATATTGCCTGTTTCGAACTGTTCCTGGAGGCTCGCGTTATAGACCGAACCGGAATCCTTGGTGAACGTCGGCTCGAGGAAACATTGCCCAAACAAGCTCAGTATAATCGGGTCGCACTGGGTTCCGCTGGTGCGCGTATTCTGCGCACCTGCATACAGGCTTCCAGTAAGGCGTTCGGTAAAGTTTTCGGATACCCCCAATTCTCCTGACGTCGTTTTCGAGGTCACATTTGTGCCGGAAATTTGCATCACAGGGACGTGGAAGTCGGTATAGTTCACAACGCCAAATATCTGAGTGCGCTCGCTCAAGTTCCTGGCAAGGGTCAGACTGCTTGAGTCTTGGGTATAGTCATACAGCTGCGCAGCCGCTCCACTGCTTCCGTAGGACACGTCGCTGCGTTGGTAAGCCACCTGCACCTGGCTGGTGTCGCTGATTGCCCACGTCCAGGTTGGTCCAATGTTGCGCGTAATGCGTTGCATCTGTGTGTGTACGAGGCCGATGTCACTCACATTCTGCGTTCCTGTCAATACCGACTCATTCGCATAGGTTCCAGCAAGCTGCCAGGTGCTACGCTGCGTCTTGAAACTTGAATTGAGGTACAGGTATTGGCCGTTTGTGTCGAGCCCGCTCTGTCCGGAGTAGCGGCTGTTGGTCCATTGCGTGGTACCGGTAAGATTCCAGTTTTCCTGTTGTGCGGTCAGGTCGACGCGAGGGGTAATGACTGTCCCAGTGACAGCAGGTTCAGGGGTCGTCGTGAGAAGGAAGTTGTCGTTGTAGAGCTCCTGAAGACTGATCGAAGGTGTCGCGGACCACTCGGCGGCTTTTGTAGAAAGTGAAAAGCCAGAAGATGCCAGCAGCGCGGCGAAGATTGTGAACGTCAGCGGAGCAGGGTTGCGTGCCATGGTTAGGATTCGGAAGGAGATGCCGGGCCGCTAAGCGGGTTCCAGCTTCTTCTTCAGAGCCGGAAGCTTACGAGTGGTTTCGCGTTCACGGCCACTATCCTGATGGATTGCGCGATGTCCAAAGGTCTGATCTGAGTGATGAAATGCGCGCATGGCGCCAGTGCTGTCGGGCGATGGCAGCTACGGCACAACAACCACGTCGCCCGCCTGCAGGATGATGTTTTGCCCGAGATCCTTGCCGCTTTCTACTTGACCATATTTGAACCCAATTGCGGTTTCGGTGCCACGAGTGCGGCGAAGGATCTTGATGCTGTTTTCCGAAGCAAACGGAGTCATACCGCCAGCCATGCTCAGCGCCTGCATGACATCAACATCGCTGTTGGCAATGAACACGCCAGGCTTGTTGACCTTGCCGATGACGTAGATCACGTTGCCCTGGATCTGCTTCATCGTGACCGTCACGACCGGGTCGGGAATATACTTGCCGAGTTTCGCGGAAATCTCTCTTCGCACGTCTTCTACCGTTCTTCCAGCAGCCTGAATGTCCCCGGTCAACGGAAAGGACAGTTTGCCATCAGGGCGGACAAGCACGTCATTCTGCAAATCCTTTTCCTTCCATACGGATACGTTGAGGATATCGCCCGGCTGAATCAGGTAGGCAGGTTCAGTCGGGCCGGCCGTGACAGATGGCGTTGCTGCCTGCCTCTTGGCCTCCTGGCCATGCGCGGCCGGTGTCATGCCGAATATGACCAAAAGCAATGCGAAGGACAAAGATAGGGCTTTCATAGGCAGTGCGGTGGTGCGAAAGTTGAAGGTTCTCTTGTAGTGGATTTCGGTCGAGGCCCGAAGTCACACACCTGGCCCACCGCTTATGGCTTCATTGGAGCAGAAGCGGTGAGGAGCGTCAAGTCAAACGCACAGAATGAGGGTCATTGTGCCGCAAGCCATCTGTTGAAGGTGCCAGTGACAAATACCATGAACACAATGTTTGAAAGCATATGCGTGAGGACAAGCAAGGGCAGATCACGGGTGCGCTGGTAAAGCCAGCCATAGAAGAGCGAGGGCAGGAATACGAGCGGCGCGATCACCCAGCCTCGCGTCAGACCGTGAAGCAAACTGAACAGCACAGAGGCAATGACATTGGCCGAAACACCGGTCCCCAAAGAAGACATAAAATAAGCGCGAAAGAACCATTCTTCCGGCAAGGCAGCTGTAAGGAATGTGGAAACACCGGGTTCCAGGTAATCCGGCTTCCATGCGAGCAGGGCGAAGCCCGCCAACAGCAAAGCTGTCCACGCGGCAATGTGACGAGGTGCCCTGGGGGACGCCGGAGGTTTCCAGTGCGGGTCGAGCAACGGATAGAAAAGCATCAACCCGACGAGCAAGTATCCCGAGTAGTTCGTTGCGCTGCGGTGAGCAGTCAGCGCAATAAAAACGGCGCAGGCCGCAAGACCTGCGCCGCCAAGCCAGGGAAAAAGTCCCTTGCGCAATCAGTGTTGACGTTTACGCCGATACCAGCCGAGCCAGGCCACAAATCCGAGCAGTAGCCACCAGTCGCCGCGCTTCAGCGGATCGACAGGGGTTGGGCTCAAGCTGCAACCACTCGTGCCGCTGGTGCGGGTATCTGTTGTGGCGCTCAGCGTGCCGGTCGCGATGCCACCCGGATCGCTGATCGCGCCAGCGGTTGGATTGCTGTCATTGGTGCCGTTATCGACGATAGTCAGTTCGACACAGTAATTACCCTGGGTGAGTCCGGGAGTGTAAGTGAGCCCGGATGCGCAAGTACCCGGGCTTCCTGGCGCGGAGGAAACGGCATTTCCTCCGGACGTGTCGAAGTTGCCCCATGTCCTGGTGTTCGGATTGTATTTGCGATAGAGGGCTTTCGCCGGCAACGGGCTTGCCAACGGAATCACCACATTGACCGTGCCCGGTGCCGATGTTATTGAAAAATCGTAATACAGGTGCAATGGATACTGGTACGCGGGATCCGGATCTTGGGGAATATTGTGCGCCGCCAGGTCGGTATCGCCCAGACGGTATCCTGCCACGCCGGTGATGCCGGGGGCCAATGTGCCACCGCTGGTGGTAAGCGGCCCTGGCTCAATCACTGTTCCGGTGAGATGCAGAAAGTAATGCACGCCGCCAAACCCTGATGGGTCGTTGGCCGGCACGGTGGCCGCATAGTTAAGGGTAAATGCGCCGCCATTAGCGCCGCCCCACGTCAGGTTGCCAGCACCGTTCGAAAATGTCTCTCCGGTGCAAGCCATCAACGGGGCCGAGCAGTTGAGCGGCTGCCATGCGTTGGTTCCCATGTCGATCGCCGGAATGGCGTTCCAGGTCACACGCCAGCCGCTGAAATCGAGCGTAGTCGTGCTCAGCTGGGTTACGGGAGATGTCACGAAATCCATGCCAGTGTTCCCGAAGAAGGACCACGGCTGGTCGATGCCGATGTTTTCCGAGCCGTCGGGAAAGCCGGTATGGCTGCCTGTAGCCGAGGTTACGATACCGATAGGTACGCCAAAGTACGCGGCGATCGGGGTTCTTTCTCCTGACTCTATTTTTGAGTCTCCATTGGTATCCATGCCGAAATAGGATCCGCTGGTAACAAATGCATTGTTAGTGGCAGCCCGCACCCCCGGGTCAAACATCAGCACCGAGCCCGTGGGCAACGTCGCGACGGCCAGAGCGTTCCCGGCCGTCATTGCGCCGGCGAGCAGCAGCGCCGAACACAACACAGATTTCCGCAGTATTGTCGCGGCAATCATATTTTGATCTTTATGTTTCATGATGCTTGTCTCCTCTCACCACATTGCATAGTAGTAATGGCTTTCTGGTTGTCAGTTCCCGTGCGTCGATCCTGCGGCACATTCCGGTACTTTTCGTATCGACTAGAAAGCATTTTGCGTTTCAGCTCAGAATTTGTAGCCAACGCTCACGTCAAAAGAGTCCTGCTGCATCTGTATCGACCCCGAGTTGCCAATGTAAGTCGGCCCGTATTGTTTGAACGTGAACGCATGCATGTAAGCGAAGTTCCATTCCAGGGTCTGGCTGCTCCGGTACGTCCCTCCCAGCGTCAAATGATTCTGCGTCGTGGCCGGTGCCACGATGTTGAACGCGATTTGCGAGCTTTGGTCGATGGGACTCTTTCCGTAGTTCCAGCCGCCGCGCACGGTCCACTTCGGATTCAAGTCGTAATTCAACCCGATCTTGTATACCGTCTGATCGTGCCAGCCGAATCCCAGACCGCCGTCCAGGCCGAGTGCATTGACACTTTTGCTGACCGGGTAGAGACCACCGGAGGTATTCGGTCCCGGGTTCGCAATTGCAGGAACGCCGGAATAGAGATAGCGCTCGATATCGAACGCCACGGTCGCCTTCTTGGTCGCTTTGAATGCAGCACCGATGATCCAGTTTGCGGGTGTATCAAAGGAGCCATGCCCTGCAAAGAGTTCTGAATATTCGTGGAAACGGCGATTGTAGACTTTCGACGTCGCCGAAGCGCCGAGAGTGAGCCGGTCGTCGGCGAGGTATTTTCCGGTCCAGCCCACTCGCACGCCCAACCCGTAGCTCCAGTCTTCGCCATTGTTGGTCAGGTGGTCGGCGTTGCCCGACGCCGTGAACGTCGTGAAGTTACCCAGCCCGTAGGCCACGAATCGCTGCATCCCCACCACGAGCGAGGCGCCCACAGAATTTTTCTTGTCGAAAGCGTAGGCGATGGTCGGATTGAACTGCGCAATGAAAAGGCTCACGCCGAGGTTGCCGGTATCGGTGCCGCCTGTTGGCGTATGCAGCGGATTTTGGTTGAGGTCGTAGAGATTCTTGGAGTAATTACTGCCGCCGCCCCCGACCGGCACGAAATTGAACCCATATGACCAGTCGCCTTTATTCTTGACCCAGGCGATGGCTGGCATGAGATAGAGGTCGTCCCACTTGGGGGAGCCCTCGTCACCGCCCAGGCCGATGACGCTTTTTGACTCGATTCCGCCGAGTGTCGCCGAGGCACGCGGCGAAAACAGACCGACGTCCAGGTCGAAGCGACTGCCCACTAATTGCAGGTTGGCCGGATTTGTTGCGCTGGATAATCCATCCTGGGCATAGGCGACACCGGCACCGCCCATTCCGATCGATTTGGCGCCAAAGCCGATCATGAACATGCCGTTGGTCGCGAAAGCGGCCGCCGGCATCGTGAGGCCGACAGCCAGCGCCAGGGTCCGTTTGGTAAATAATTTCATCTCCTCGCTCCTCTTCTTCTTAGGCGATACATCTCGTTTTTCTAGGTATCGCGTTTGGTTTTTTTGTATCTGTATGTTGTTTTGGTTCTAACTCGTGTCGCGTGTCGGTCAAGTGACCGGCATACCGCTAGGTGCTTTTGACAATCCTTGTCCCGCGGTGCGTGACTGTGCGATTTTCTGCACCCCACGCCGCAAAATGCCAAGCGGACATGCCTGTGTACTGCTAGCGGTGAAAATCGGCAGGTTAGTGGAGGGGTCGCGCTGACCGCTTGTGCCCCTTGAAACCCCCAACCACAGGCGCCGTCGAATCCGTTCGTTTTCTTCAACGCGTTCGAGCGCTAGGCACTTAACGCGTCAATTCAATCGCCTCCTATGCGCTTCGTCTCTATCTTGTAGTTATGCTTATCAATTCGCCGGGGTGACTACGCTTGCATGTTGAACAGCGGTCATTAAATTGTCAAGATTCGTCCGTGTCTACACAGGATTTGGTACAAGTGAAAATACCTCGATGATCGGAATTCTGAAGCACAGAAATTAGGTTCTTCATTCAGTCGTGGATGCTAAGAATCTGTTTAGCGGCGGCCTCCTTAGGAAATACACGTCTGACAAAGTGGACCGATGGTATCGCGAATGTCAACATCCGCAGATGTCATGACAATGTGGACCGACGGCAAATGCTCGACGAAATGATCCCTGTCCATGCAGATCGGGCAAGAAATTCAAGCACTGCTGCGGTGCTGGCGATGCGCGCCGACAAGATTCTGGCTTCTCTTCGGCGGGTCAGTTCGTCCGTCATAGTGCGCGCGTTTCTGACAACTGCCCAGTGAAAAATACATCGCAGATGTCAGAGGCGACGCGCATTTTCGCGCTTGGAAATGCGCTGGCTGCACAAGGCCGCATAGAAGAGGCCATTGCCCACTATCGGCGGGCGCTGGGGCTCAACCCCGGTTTTCCCGACGCCCACACCAATCTTGCCAATGCGTTACGGGTGCTGGGCTCAAACGAGCAAGCGATCGCTCACTTTGAGCGAGCCCTCGAACTCAAACCCAATCAAGCTTCGGTGCACAACAACTGTGCCAACGCGCTGCGAGTGCTTGGCAGACAGGATAAAGCGATAGGACACTACGAGCGTGCGCTAGCAATCCAACCAGATTACGTGGAAGCACACCACAATCTCGGTCTTGCGCTGGCTGCCTGTGGCGACCTTGGCCGGGCCATCGCGCACTACCAGCGTGCCGTTACGCTTGCACCGGATTTCGTTGAGGGTCACTACAACCTCGGCAATGCGCTGTGGGCGCAGGGCCAGAATGAGCAGGCGATTGCGCATTTTGAGCGTGTGCTGGTGCTGAGGCCAAGCTCTGGCCAGGCCCACAACAGTCTGGGCAATGTCCGCTGGGCGCAACGTCATTTCAATGAGGCGGCATCGCACTATGAGCGGGCCTTGGCGCTGATGCCGGAGTATGCCGACGCGCACAATAATCTTGGACTCACGCTGGCGACGCGCCGTAGCGAAGGCGACCTTGATCGGGCCAGAGTGCACTACGAGCGCGCGCTTGCCCTGAGGCCGGAATTTGCACAGACGTATTACAACCTTGGGAACCTCTTGTCGGATCAAGGGAACCTGGAAGGTGCCGTTGCCAAGTTCGAAAAGACGCTTGAACTCAAGCCGGATTACGCCGATGCGCACAGCAATCTGGGGGCGGCGCTCTGCGTGCTGGGAATGGTCGGCCAGTCGGCGATTCACTGCGAGCGCGCGCTGGTGCTTCGGCCAGACGATGCGTTAGCACACAACAATTTCGCGCAAGCTTTGTGGCTGCAGGGCAGCAATGAGCAGGCGATCGCCCATTACCAACGCGCCATGGCGCTGCAGCCTGACTACGTCGAGGCTCACAGCAATCTCTTGATGGCGCTGAATTACTTGTCAGGCAATGATCCCGTGGCCGTGTACAAGGCACATCGGGATTATGCGGCAAAGCGGGAATCGCCGCTGGCCGCTTTCCGGCCCGTGCTGGCCGTTGATCGTTCGCCCAGCAGGCGACTTCGGGTCGGCTATGTTTCAGCTGATTATCGGCAGCATTCCGTCGCGTTCTTTCTTGAACCGTTGTTGTCGAATCACGACCACGATCGTTTCGAAATATTTTGCTACTCCAATCACCAGCAAGAAGACGAAGTGACGAAGCGGCTGCGGCGGCATGCCGACCATTGGCGACACATTGCCCGTGTGCCGGACGATGTCGTCGCCGAGCAGATCCGGACAGATCGAATCGATATCCTGGTCGACCTGAGTGGCCATACCGCCCATAACCGTCTTCTCGTTTTCGCCCGTCGGCCTGCGCCTATTCAGGTTACCTGGCTGGGCTACCCGAATACGACCGGTCTGTCGGCCATGGACTACCGGATCACGGACAGTTTCGCAGACCCGGTCGGAATGACCGAAGATTTTCACTCCGAGACGCTCATTCGATTGCCAGAGAGTTTTTCCTGTTATCAGCCACCAGCCGACGCGCCCGAAGTCTCTCGGCTTCCTGCGTTCGAGAAGGGATACGTACGTTTCGGTTCCTTCAATAATTTGGCGAAGATTACACCAGAAGTCATGGAGGTGTGGGCAAGGATACTGAAAGCAGTGCCGGATTCCCGGTTGACGCTCAAGAATCTCAATCTCCGCGAACCTGCAATCCAAGAGAATGTGCGAAATGCCTTCTTTCGCCTGGGTATCGCACCAGATAGGCTGGAGGTGCTGGGGCCTGACAAGTCCGCAACAGTCCATCTCGAGCGATACGCGAGCATTGATATCGGCCTGGATCCGTTTCCCTACAACGGCGCAACTACGACGTGCGAGGCGCTCTGGATGGGTGTACCAGTCGTTGTGCTCGCCGGAAGAACCCACGCCGGCAGGGTGGGTGTCAGTCAACTAAGCAACCTAGGATATGTCGATTTGGTCGCGCAATCGGTAGAAGAATACGTGACTATCGCTTCGACTGTGGCTGCCGACCTTGAGCGCCTCAGCACGCTGCGTGCGGTTCTTCGCAAGCGAGTCGCGGCGTCCCCGCTGACGAACGCGCCGCGCTTCGCCCAAAACCTGGAACAGGCCTACCTTTCGATGTGGAAAAAGTGGGTCACTGAGATGCAATCAGGTGGTTAAGCGGCAATTTTGCCGCCCGGGGTTTGCAGCAGCGCGCATAAAGCTGTTCATTCAACGATTACCAGCGAACACCTGAACGTATTGTCGCGGCTTGTCGGTTGCGATGCCGCAATGGCTGAAATGGATAGCTCATTTCGGAATGCGACGCAACGACGATCATTTCACTTTGGTGGGGAAAATTGGCGCTCCCTTGCCTAGACCAGCCGTGACAATTGTGGGAACGGATGTCATATGCGCCGCAGGGCGTGCTTGTCCTGCATCTACCTCTTAGCCGTCACGGCAACGCAGTCACCCGATCATCTGCAAACCAGACAGGGTATCCTTCAATTCGCGCAAGTAAGGTTCGTAGTGTTTCCAGCGACCAGCCGAGGTTTGGTAGATCGGTTGCCTCACCTGATCGTAGCTCGCCGTGTTGACGTAGCGCCCCGACTTGTAAAACTCGAGACACTTTTGGTGCCATGTCAGTTCGCAGAACTCGAGTAGTCTTCGCACCTCCTTTTCTGGCGAGCTGACGAGCTGTTCGTACTGCATGTCCAGAATCCAGATCGACAGGATAGATCGCCAGTGAGTCATGAGGCGCCGGTATTGCAGGTAGACTTCGCCGAGGGCATGCAGGCTCGATGTATAGGGGTGGGTATTGCCGAAATTCTGGAAGTAGCAGGACAGACAGGTGTCGACTGGATCGCGCTGCATATAAATAAAGCGCGCATTGGGAAACACCCAGTGAATGAGCCCCAGGTAATCGGAATTGACCGGTGCCTTGTCGACGACCCG
>JAKBDW010000337.1:0-10593 GCA_021834245.1 Pseudomonadota bacterium | reverse complement strand
GATTGTCTTCCACGCTGATTGTGGCTTTCTTGCCGTACTTCACGGCATTCTCCACCAAATTGCCTACGCAACGTTTCAATGCCTGCGGGTCGCAGGCAAAAGGCCGGCTGGTTGTGCCCTCGATGATGACCTCCTGGCCCAGCTCCCCGGCGTCTGCCTGCAGGCTTTCAAGCAGGGCCATGATATCGACGGGCTGCAGCACACCCGGCTTGTCTACGCCGCGCATGAAATCCAGCGTCGCGCTGACCATGGCGCCCATCTCTTCGAGATCCTTGGCAAAGCGCGTCTTGAGCTCGGCATCGTCGAGCAGTTCCGTGCGCAAGCGCAGCCGCGTGATAGGCGTTTTCAGGTCGTGCGACATGGCTGCCAGAATGCGGCTGCGATTTTGCATATAACGCACCAGCCGCACCTGCATGTGGTTGAACGCGCGCGCGGCGCGTTGTACCTCGATGGGACCTTCTTCGGCAAGCGGCGGCCGGTTTATGTTTTTGCCCAACTGTTCGGCTGCATCGGCCAGCAACGAAAGCGGTCGCGTCACCCAGCGCACCGCAACCAGCAGCAGCAAGACCATTGCCATGAGCAGTATCAAAAGATTTGCCAGCAATCGCCGCGGCCAGACGATGTGTGGTCGCGGTCGCTGGTAAAAGCCCACCCAGCTGCCATCCTTGAGTTTCACTTCCACGGCGGGGTTGGCCAGAGGCGAGTCGCCCGGGTTGACGCGGATGGCTCGGTCCGCGCCAAGATAGTCGCGCAGGTTTGACTGAAACAGGCCGAGTGAACCGGCCGCCGCCGGTACGACCGGGCCGGACGCAGGGACTGGGACGTCCAGGATGATGCGGACTCGCGGTGTGTCGAGCACTTCCACGATGCGGCGTCGCTCTTGGATGCTCAGGGAATCGAGGAGTTTCACGATTTCCGCGATACGCTGTGCGGCCTCTACCCGGCCGATGCGATAGAAGTAGGTTTCGCGCTCGTAAAGACTGAGCGCGGCGCTCAATACCTGTGCGGCCACCAGGCCCACCAGCAGGATGAGCACCATGCGGCCGAACAGCGATCTTGGCAACAGGCGCATCATTGCTCCGTTTCGACGCGGGCGGCGAGAACGTAACCTTCGCCGCGAATGGTCTTGATGATCGCCGGTTCTTTGGCGTCATCCGCCAGGCGCTGGCGCAAGCGGCTTACCTGCACATCGATGCTGCGATCAAAGGGATCCGCTTCGCGTCCGCGTGTGAAATCCATCAGTTGATCGCGACTCAGAATATGGTTGGGGTGTTCGAGGAATACCATGAGGAGGCGATACTCACTGCCGCTCAGTGGCACCACCAGGCCGCTCGGCGAGGTCAGGTGACGTGCCACGGTATCGAGGTTCCAGCCGGCGAAACGCACCAGGCGCGCCTCGGCGGCATCGCGATTGGCGGGCAGCGCGCGCGACCGCCGCAGGATTGCCTTGATGCGCGCTAGCAGCTCGCGGGGATTGAAGGGTTTCGACAGATAGTCATCGGCGCCCATTTCCAAACCCACGATGCGATCGGTTTCCTCGCCGCGCGCGGTCAGCATGATGATCGGCAGGTTGGAGCGCGCCCGCAGTTTTCGGCACAGATCCAAGCCGTCGTCGCCGGGAAGCATCAGGTCAAGAACGACGATGTCCGTGGGACCGCTGTCCAACGCTGCCCACATGCCCTTGCCGTCGGCGACGGTCGTAACCAGATATCCGTTCTTGCGCAGGTACTCGCCCAGCAGCTTGCGGATCTCGGCGTCGTCGTCGACGACTAGTACGCGGTCGGATGCTTCCATATGCGCCAGATTCTATACTGGAAAGCGCTGCCGGCCGCGAGCAAATTGTAACTGTGTGTTGCCGGCATCCGCTCCGACACAGTACGTTACAAAATGGCCCTGCGCTGACATGCGGCGGTTACACCAGTGCGATGCAATGGCGCCGTCTGAACGACAGACCCCAATTGCTTAATCAGGAGACAATACATGAAACGCACACATAAAATCGCACTCGCCTCGCTGCTAGTTGTTGGCGCCATCGGGCTGGGCGGTGCTGCTGCCTACGGGCACGAAGCCGGCGGTGGTAATTGCCATGCCTGGGGCGGACATTACCGACGCCACGGAGATCCGCGCGCTTTCCTGCAATACCGCCTAACGGCAATCAAGGATGAGCTCAAAATCACGCCATCGCAGGAAAAAGACTGGCAGGCATTCGCCGATAAAGCGACTCAGGTCGGAGACAGAATGATTGCGGCTGGCAAGCAGATGCGAGAAAAACCTGCGCAGACTGTCCCTCAGCGCCTAGATCAGCGCACGCAATTCATGAAACAGCGTCTTGCCGACATGGAAGAGATCGCGGCGGCGGCAAAGAAGCTCTACGCAACCTTGACGCCGGAGCAAAAGGCGGTAGCTGACAAGGTGATGGACCGCGCGCATCGCCACGGGCCGCGTTTCGATCGCGGTTAGGCATGCCGCAAACGACTCCCTGGCGCAGGTAGCGCGATTAGGGTCCCGGGAGTCAAGCGCTACCGCCGAGCCAAGACGGCAGATGCATGCTCGGGAAGCGAGTCTGGGTCCATATTTGGGCGCAGGCTCGCTTTTTTCCACGACCGCATCCTGTTGCGACAGCGTCGGCAGATGGCTGGACATGGGCTGTATCCGTTTCATGTGCGGCAGCATCGCGTATGGCCGGTGGCTTGTCGTTACTCCTCGTGCCGGGTGCGCGCTATCATGCTGCACGGCACCCATGCCTGCTGTGTGGTGGGGGCCAGATGTACTTAAATCAGATCGGCCCTGACAGGAGTCTCGATGACCAGACTTGAGTTGGCTTCCGCCTTGCTTTATCTGTCTTCTGCGGTTGGTGGCGTGTACGGCCTGATCGATCTCTTTACCCCCCGCATCCTGGCGCATCACGAGCGCTTTCTTGGGCTGAGGCACGAAGAGCTACCGCCCCGGGTTTCCCGTCTGTTGCTCAGCGCGTTGAGGATCATTGGGGTATTGCTCATATGCCTCAGCGCCAGTCTGGCAGCGATCGTTTATTTTGCATTTTCCGCGCGTGAAGTCTGGTCGTGGTGGCTGCTGTTGCTCGCCTGGCTCGCGGCCCTGGTTCCGCTGGTCCTGATTGGGCTGCGAATTGACCGCCGGGCACCTTGGAAAACAGCTGTGGCGTTGGTCGTCCTGGTTCTGATGGCCCTGCTTCTGGTTGGGCCCAAATTCCACGGTTGGAGCGGCGTCGGCCCTTAGCTTTGCGGCGGGGACGACCACGAGACCAGGCTGGTCAATTCCCGAATCGACACTCGGTCGCAGAACCCGGCTGATTCGAACCGGGCGTTTTCAGGGCGACTTTACCGACGACTTGTTGTAAAGATCCGGTCTCAATACACGCTACTTCGCGTAATCTCGGATCGCACACCCCGGGGCACGATGCCCAAGGGTGACCAATCGCGCTGTGCCCCCCCCAAAACCTTGCCTCACCGGATACAGTTCAACTGTCTAAGCTACTGTTTCTTTGCCGGATTCCAAAATCACTATAAAAATTATTCAAAATTTTGAATGATGTGACTGCGATGCATTTTTGCCGCAGTTTAGTCCTGTATCGCTAGGCCTCAGTGCCGGGGATTTCGCACGGAAACGAGCATTACTTAACCGCTTCCGTCGTCGCGAAATTCTCGTTAAGTAACCTATCAATACCAAGGAGAGAACATGTACACGCAAGGGCATTCACGACTGATCAGTTCCGGCGCATTTCTTCCGTCCAACCGCATATCCTCGCGCGAAGTCATGGAGCAGTTCGACTCCAAAAACCGCTACGCGATACCTTATGAGTGGCTCGAGCGCACCACCGGTATCCGGGAACGGCGAGCTGCGCCCAGCGATCTGAAACCTTCCGACATGGCGGCGCGTGCCGCATTCATTGCCATGGAAAGGGGTGGGGTGCTGGCCAAGGATGTTGACGCCATCATCTACGCGGGGATGTTTCGTGACCTTATCGAACCGGCCACAGCCCATCTGGTCCAGGACAAGATCAAGGCGCAAAATTCCATTGCATTTGATGTCACCAATGCCTGTCTCGGTTTCATGAGTGCGATCCATGTCATGGATTCGCTCATTGCGACCGGACAAGTGCGGCGCGGGCTGGTTGTCACGGGTGAACAAGGGTATCGCTATACACGTGCAACCTGCGAGACCTTGGCTTCGGCCAAGGAACCCCTGCTCGATCAGTTCTACGAAATGGCGATTAATCTGACTCTCGGCGACGCCGGCGCCGCTCTTCTCATGGGCCCAAAGCTGTCGCCAGACAGCGGATTTATGGGCTTCATGGTTCGCTCGGAAGGTCGTCACCACGATCTTTGCTTTTGCGAACCAAACGGTTTGCCCAAGACCAAGATTGCAGAAATAGTGAAAAATACCGCGTCTCTTGTGCCTCCCATGTACCACGAGCTGATGGGGGATCACCTGAAGTGGAAGTCGGCGGACCTCAAGCGATACATTCCGCACCAGGTGGGTGTTCGGACCACCAAACGCCACGCCGATGAGCTCGATATTTCACTGGACAAAATCCCGCTCAGCGTCGATGTTCTCGGCAACATCATCTCTGCCAGCATCCCGGCGAATATCGCTGCACTCCAGGACCAGAACGCGATGTGCCAGGGCGACAAGATTTATCTGGCAGGTTCAGGGAGCGGAATTTCCATCAGCCAAGCAGGGCTGATTTGGGATGCTGCCTAAATCCCCCAGAACGGCACTGTTCTTGCACGACGTCTCATCAGCATTGAGATTTTCTTTTTCTGTGCCTAGAATTCGGCACAGAGGAGTAATCTACAGGAAGGAAAATTCTCCTTGAAAATCAACAGCGCAAGGACGTGACATATGAATTTTGACCCTTTCATATATAGCCTCCCAGCAATAATAACCCTGGGATTCAAGGCCGCTCTGTTTTGGTACGCCCGCAAGTCGCCGATCCAGAACAAACAAACCCAGCTTTTCCTTTTCTTCCTATTCGCCCTGGCACTCAATAATCTGGCGGAAATATTCACCTTTTACGACAGCGCCAGAGGGCTCGTTCCAACTGTGCCGCTGGAACTGTACTTCGTCTCAGCGATATGTGCGCTCGCCATGTTTGTTCATCTTTTCGTCTCCATTGCGCTCAATTTCGCGGTATCGAAACACCGTCCTTTGGTCCTTTCGTTACTCTACGGAAGCGCGGCTACTCTTCTTTACCTGCTCCTGTTCACGCCGTTGCTAGTTGCCGGATTCGCCCCCCTCGGCCATGCGTATTATCGTATTCCTGGACCGCTCTACCCGTTATTCGAAATTTTCGCAATCACTTGCTTTATAGTGGTGTTCGCAGTCCTGTTGCATGCGATCGCCATCGAGCCGGTCCAGCAAAAAAAGAGTCGCATGAAGATCATGCTCGTCGGCATCACGCCGATGATGGTTCTGGTTGTCACCAATATTTCACTGATGCACTTTGGCGTGACATGGCTAAGCACGCCAATCACTTTACCCATTACCATTACCTTCCTTTTGTTAGTTACCACCTACGCTATTCACCAGTACCGCGTATTTGATATTCAGTTTTATCTTCCTTGGTCGCGCCTGCGCCGGCGTAAAACCGCATTTTATGACCGCGTTCGCGCGATGATTACTGAGATTGCAGATCTCGGCTCGGCTGGGGACATTATGAATCGTTTGTCTGCGACGCTCGGATGTTCCGTGGCGCTGATCAGCCGCGATCGATCGATTGTCGCTGCGGGGGCTGGCGCCACGGAGATGACGGGTATGCCGAAAGCCATCCTGCAGGACTTCAGCCATATCGTAGTTGCCAACGAGATTGCCGAAACCCGTCCGGATCTTTATCGCGCGATGAAGGAACATCGAATTGCGGCAGTTGTGCCTTTCTACCCGCACAGCGTTCACGCATCCGGATGGCTTCTGCTGGGCGATTCGTTTGATGACCAAGTCTATTCCAGTCTGGATTTCCGATTTGTCGAGCAGCTTTTCGACAAAATGGCCGACTTGTTTCTGGATAAGCTCCTTACCATGCGTACCCACCTGGCGGACGCTTCGCGCAGTATTCGCGATCTGCAGGGCCAGCGGCAGGAACTAACAGCCAATCTCCTGGAGGTACAGAAGCAAAATGAACTGCTGCACAAGCAAAATGAACTCTTGCGCAGGGAGCGGCCAATAGACAGCCTGAGTTCATTGTCCATCGATGGATCCGGAGCACTTGGGCACGAGGAACGTTTTGCATCGACCATTACTTTGCTAGGACGCGACAAGGAAGTGCTGAAACGCCTGCGGCTTCGGTTTTCCCAAGTCCAAAGCTATGTCGGCATCAGTTCGGCAGGATTCCGCAGTCATCCCCTGCCGGAAGTTTTGGTTGTTTTCATTGACAATCAGGACGTCAAGACGCATGCCAAATTGTGCGAATTTCTTGTGTCCCAGCGCGAAACAATCGCGGCACTTTTATACGGACCGGCCGCTGCCGACTTCATTCGCACAAATCGGAGCGTGTTGCTTGGTGGGATCATCGAGGCCCTTCCGCCCGATTTTACAGATGAATTGCTGGTGCGACGCATTCGCACCCTTGCGGCAATGCGCCAAGACGTTTGCGCGATCTCCGAAAGTGACCAGCCCCTCATCGGCCAAAGCCCGGTTTTCCTCGAGCAGATGGCGGCTGCGCATCGCCTCGCTGGGTTCAGGGAACCCCTATTGCTGCAGACAACCGATTCAGCTCAGGCTCTGGCGCTTGCCACACACATCCACAAAGTGAGCCGCAGGCCGGGTCAGGTACGAATCTGGCAGGCAAAGCCGACATCCGAAAACAGCTCACAGCAGACGGAATTTGGCCCGGATACGATGGCTGGATTGGCTACCGCTGCCAAGGACGCGCACGACGGCACCCTTATTATCCTGGGTATATGCGAGCTTTCGACGCACTTGCGCGAGCAGGTGCTGACTACGGCAGAAAACGCCAACAACGTGCGCCTTATTGCGATTGCGGCGGGAAATGCAATGCAGCCGCAAGATGCGATTGCCCAAAGCTTCGCGCCCTTCGTGATCAATATGCCGCATTTGCGCGAAAGAAAAAGCGATGTCGCCGCGCTGGTCAATTACTTTACGTTACAGTTCAATCTTCAGAGCGGCGCACAGCGCTATTTGAATCAGTCAGAAATTGATGATCTTCTGGAGTCCGCCTATCCAGAAAATGTCGCAACCCTGAAACAGTCGGTTTTCATCCGGCTTACCCCGAAGCTCGAGCAACCATCCGAATCGGCGGGCGCGGCTATTGCCATTGAAACCGAGGTAGGCGACAAGACACTGGACGATTACGTGGCCGAACTGGAGGCGCGTGTCATCACGCAGACGTTGGAACGTTGCGGCGGCAACAAGTCGAAAGCCGCCCGCCTGCTGGGGCTGCGCCCCAACACGTTGCACTACAAGCTTGAGCGTTACGGGATCGCGCCAGGAAAGACCAGCTAGACTGCGAACATCGGGCTGCGCTGGACTGACGGC
This sequence comes from Pseudomonadota bacterium, assembly GCA_021834245.1. Classification (GTDB taxonomy): domain Bacteria; phylum Pseudomonadota; class Gammaproteobacteria; order Acidiferrobacterales; family UBA6901; genus JAJXUF01. The sequence goes on along the minus strand of JAKBDW010000337.1, from coordinate 3,081 downwards.
AGGCGGGCAGTCGCTTAGTCCTTGGCCCGGACTCTGTTGTGGGTGCCGGATCTTTGCGCCTGATCCACTTCCGGATGGGTAAGATAAGCGAAAATGGCACCGGCGATCGCGGCTGCTAGCGTGTCTCCCCATGCCTGCACCTGCGGCCGGAAACCGACATCGCACCAGAACATGTTGCCTTCGTCGAAACGACCGCAGTGGAAAAATACACCTTCGGGCAACAGCGACAAAGCGGTCTCGACGTTCTGCGTATAGGGTCGCGATCCTTCAGTGCCATTTGGAAATTCAAGGTGGCACTCGATTAGCATGTCGGCTTTCTGGCCGGCACGGCGAAGCTCTTTGAGAATGACTTCACGATGCTCGCAATTCATTTCTCCCCTCCCTAGTTAATGGTCCTTTGCTTTACAAGCAAGATCCACGCCATCCCTGGCATGTACGCAGTATGCCGGCAAATATCCCCGCGCAAGCAACCGTTAATCGGTACCCACCCAGAAGAAACGGCGTCGCCGGTTGCATCAAGTGTAGTGCCTGCCGGCGCCAATTGTGGCATATCTGTATTAGTAACCAATAATGTACCGACCCATGCCGCGATCCTTGTCGTTCCCGGCGCCAGCAAGGACCCGGCAAAACTCCTACGCAACTTTAGGACTGCAGCTTGTCCGTCCACAGCCGGTGTCGCGCGCCAATGACAAACCGCAGCTAAAAGGCGGCGTTTAATCCGAAACTCTTCAGTTCCAGACGCAGTCGCGGATACTCCGGTACAACCCGTTCGACCTCTCTCCAGAACCGCTGGGAATGGTTGGCATGCAACAGGTGGCAGAGTTCGTGCACAACAACGTAGTCCAGCACTTCCGCCGACGCCTGCATGAGTCGCCAGTTGATGGTGATCGTACCGCGTGCGGAACAGCTACCCCAGCGGGTCTTCTGACCGCGAATGCTGAGACGTCGCGGTGCACGTCCCACGAGAGGCGCGAAATGCAGAACCCGCCCGGAAACATGTTCGCGCGCGGCCTGCCGATACCAGCCCACCACCAGGGCCGAGACCTGTCCCGAAGTCGGAGCCGAGACCACGAGATTCTGGCCAAGTCGGATAGCAGCCGGCCTGATCTTTTCGCCCAGATGCTGACGCAAAACCAATATATCGCCCAGCAACGGCAGCTGCGAGCCGTCGCCCAAATGGGCAACCGACTTTTGTTGTGCGCTATTCACCAGCGCACGCCGCTTACCCGCTATCCAGGCCCAATGATGTGCAAGAAACGTGTGTATATCGCTGCGCCGCGCTCGCATCGGCGCCATGACTCTGACTACACCGCCGGCCAACACTTGAACACAGAGGGTAGCGCGGCGCGGACTCAGGCGCAAAGCATAGGGCAAAGTAACGCCGTCAACGGAAATTTCGTCATGCCGCAACACTGGGTCCAAAGCCCGCGACATGTCAGATCTCGATCATTTCGAATTCATCCCTGGAGGCTCCGCAGTCGGGACATTTCCAAGTTTCAGGAAAATCCTTCCACAATGTTCCCGGCTCGATGCCTTGCTCGGGAATGCCTTGTTCCTCGTCGTATATAAAACCGCATATCACGCACATGTACGCCTTCATGCCTTCCTCGAATTCAACCCAACGCCAATTGCCTCCGCCGCTCGACGCAGCGCGTTTTCGCATGCGGCAGGCGATTTTCGCATGATTTCGCGGCGGGTGAAAAGCGGCCGCGCGCCGCGTACAATGCCAGCCAGCTACCAGGCCACACAGCACCCTCCACCCATGCAAAGCAAAACCGCCGTCGTCCTTTTCAATCTTGGTGGGCCGGATTCGCTCAATTCCGTCGAGCCGTTCCTGTTCAATCTCTTTTCCGATCCGGATATTTTCAAATTACCGCTGGCTTTTCTCACCCAACGCCTATTCGCGCGCGCCGTCGCGCGCCGTCGCGCGCCTGAGGCCCGAGTGGGTTATGCCGCCATCGGCGGCAAATCTCCGCTGCTGGAAAATACCACCAGACAGGCCCGTGCGCTGCAGCATTCACTCCAGGCGCACGGCGAATTTGAAGTGTTCATCTGCATGCGCTACTGGAATCCGCTGACCGCTGAAGTCGTCAGTCAGCTCAAGAAACGGGGGCATACGCGCGTTGTGCTCTTCCCCCTGTATCCCCAATACTCGATCACCACAACGGGAAGTTCGTACAATGAATTCATGCGCCAATGCGAGCGCCAGCATTATCGACCTGCGGTCACATTGATTCGCCAATGGTACGACGCGCCAGACTACCAGCAGGCAATTCTCGACAGCATTGCAGCGCGAGTCGCAGCATTCCCCATTGCCGACCCAGCGCACATCACGTTGCTTTTCTCGGCCCACGGCTTGCCGCAAAAAGTGGTGGATCGGGGCGATCCGTATGAGGAACAGATTCGCGCTACCTTCGATGCGCTGCGCGCTCGGCTCGGCTGGCCGGACATTATGCTCTGTTACCAGAGTCGAGTCGGTCCGCTCAAATGGCTTCAACCCTATACAGACCAGGTTATCCGCAGCAAGGGGGCGACAGGAACCAAGCAGATGCTCGTCTACCCCATCGCCTTTGTGTCTGACCATACCGAAACGCTTTATGAGCTAGGCATTCTCTACAGCAAGCTCGCCGCACAATGCGGTATCGAGCACTACCAGGTGGTGCCGGCCCTCAATGATCATCCGCTATTGATCCGCGCCGTCGAAAAGCTCATTCTTGCCGAGGCACGAAACCTATGACTACTCCCAATCTCCCGGTCGTTCTGGTTTTTGCCGGCAACGATCCAACCGGTGGAGCCGGCATCCAGGCCGATATTCAATCCCTGGCAAGCCTTGGCTGCCATCCTGCCCCGGTGGTTACGGCGATTACCGTTCAAGACACAATCGGCGTCAAACAGTTCGTTTCGGTCGATGCCGAACTGGTTATTGCCCAGGCACGCGCCGTGCTTGAAGACATGCCCGTGGCCGCTTTCAAGACAGGCATGCTCGGCAGTATCGCCAATCTGACCGCGATCGCCGGTATCCTCGAGGATTATCCCGAAATCCCGCTCATCGTCGACCCGGTGCTGGCTTCGGGACAGGGT
>JAKBDW010000035.1:0-2599 GCA_021834245.1 Pseudomonadota bacterium | reverse complement strand
ACCACAGGCTGTTCCTTCAGTCGCGCCAACGCTTCCGCCGGGGAGAGCGTCGCGCCGGTCTGCTCAAGAACGCGGAATTCTAGATCGCTGCTTCCGCTTGTGACGTATTCCCCTTTCCAGGCCAGCAGTGCCAGCAACGACACCACGCCTATTACGCCGGGCACGCCGTATACGGAAACCCGATATAAAAGCGAATCCAGCGCGGCATTTGCGCGTTTGGCCCATCCAGACCTAAATATGGTTGGCGTTGGCATATCTCATATTGGCGCACGAAAGCAATTGCTGATAATACCTCCTTTGATCCTAATAGAAATACCCCACACAAATATCAGCCGAGGGGCAATCGTGCCCTGAGGTCGTGCCTACAAGAAATGCGGCGGCACGCAAACCGCGCATGCCGCCGCTTCGCTTATGCACTAATCGCCACTCTGTCGGGCAGTTCTGTAGTACATGCAGGGAGTTTCCGGTTGGAGTAGTCCGAATTGCTCAGATCCAAATCAGGATGTTGGGTCCGGAAAAAGAAATTGTAAAGAGGATGATTCGCGCGAGCCCATCTTTGTTGCAACGTTCCGACCTCCAAAGCTAGCACGCGATGTGGGATATTGTTGAAGTGGCGCATGGGTATGTACTGCCCCGGAAAGAGGTCTTGGAACAGAAGCGCGTCATACATCCGGTCCAGGGGCGACCTCGCGCCAATCACCATCCATTCGATATTCGCCTCGACGCAGTAGAAAAAGAACGCCTTGAACAGCGTGGTCTTGACGAGCCTTCCGGTCCGGCCCACTTCGATACCCAGGCGCGTCGCTTCGGCTTGGCTCTTGTCCCGGAGCCATTCAGGGAGTTCGACGCCTTGTTCGATGGAAAGCGGGTTGAAGCGATTGGTCTGGATACGCATGGTTCCCAGGGGCGAACCGTCTAACCTGGATTCCGCCAGCAGAACCACCGAGCCTTGGTCGTGGTCATTGGCTTCGGGCGTCCTAAGCTTGTCCGCCAGCACCGGCATATGGCGCGCATATGCCGCTTGGCGGATGGCGACCGCCTTATGCAGTGCCTGCTCGTCGCGGACGATTCTTACGGTGAATGGCAGACGCTCTTCAGCTATCTCTGCCTGCGGCAGTGCCTGCTTCATGACGGCTGCAGCATAGGGGTCATTCATTACTACCGCATGATCCAACGATTTCATCTCCAACCTCCCTTAGTAAAGTACAACTCGGGACCGTCGCTTGCGGCGACGGCGGTGGCCCGGCGAAGGCCTGTAGATCGTGTTACAAATGCCGGGATCATTCGCCTGCCAGATCGGTTCCTGTGCCGCATCTGGCAGACAGATTTGTTAAAAATTGTTAAATCTTTAAGAATCATAGCACTGCGTGGTAACGGGTCAAGCGTTCCCTGCAAGCGGGATCGTGGCGACCGGCACCGGGTTTGGCCAGCTAGCGGCCGGTCAACCACGTTTTCGTCCAGACGCTCCCGCCTACCCGGGCACGCTGTTCGTTACCGATGCCGCGATCAACATCGATGCGTTCCTGGAAAACAAGGTGGACATCGCGCTGAACGCGGTCGAGCTCGCGCATATAGGCGGCATGCCTGCGAGGTCGCCTCTGGACCGATGCGACCGCCCAGGGAAGATGGCGATTATCTGAACCTTCAGTCGCCGTTCTCCTGCGCGAAGCGCGAGCGAGAACGGCCTCGGTGGCGGACTCCGCCAGCGAATCCGCGTCTATAATAGGCCCCATCATCGATGGCTGTCGGGGAGGTGCCACATCATGCCGCCCGCGTTGCCAGCCGTCGCGTCAGAGGCACCGGTCCCCGCGTCGAATTGCGCAGCAGGCGTTTATATGTCAATGCAGGAAGTAAAGAGAACTCCACGAATGACAGACCAAGAGATGATGCCCACGCTACACGATATCATCGCGGCGCGGCCGCACGTGTACCGCTATCTGAAGCCCACCCCCCTGTATCGCTATTGCGGTCTGAGCGACTTGGTAGGCACCAATGTCTGGGTGAAGCATGAGAACCACCAGCCCGTAGGCGCATACAAAGTGCGAGGCGGGCTCAACCTGGTGGCGCATTTGAGCCAGAAGGAGCGCGAATTCGGCCTGTTTACCGCATCGACCGGGAATCACGGCCAGAGCATCGCCTACGCTGCGCACGCGCACGGGCTGCGGGCGACGATTGCCGTTCCGCAAGGCGCCAATCCGGGCAAGGTGGCGGCGATGCGCGGCCTGGGCGCCGAGGTCGTCATTCACGGCGCCAATTACGAGGCCGCGCTCGAATGGGTGGTGGGTGCGGCCGCGGCGCGAGGGGGCCGCCTGGTAGGCGGCACCGAGGACTTGCTGATTCACGGTGTCGGATCGTATGGCCTCGAAATCATCGAGGATCTGCCCGAGGTCGATGTGATCATCGTTCCGGTCGGCGCCGGCAGCGGCGCCAGCGCCACCGCTATCGTGGCCAAGACCATCAACCCGCGCATCGAGGTGATCGCGGTGCAGTCGGCGCAGGCGCCGGCGATGCAGCAAAGCTGGCTCGCTGGCAAACCGGTAACGGTGGCCGCGCATACCGTTGCCGATGGACTCGCCCTGAGCGTTCCGTTCGAGAATAC
>JAKBDW010000059.1:0-10614 GCA_021834245.1 Pseudomonadota bacterium | reverse complement strand
GTCTACCAGACCGGCAGCTTCGTCAACGGCCGCATGTTGACTCCCGAGCAGTTGCTGACTATGGAACATTATCGTCGCGACCCGGCACTGCGCCGCACGCGTGCCGAAGTCCTGCGACTGTTGCGCAGCGGGTTTCGCAGTCCGACCAAAGGCCAGCCATACGGCCGCTACATCGACGCGCTCCACGGCATGCCGGACAGTGACATCAGGTTGTTGCGGGATTTCAACGCCTTCGCGACCATCATTCCGGAAACTCTCGGCGGAAAGGGGTGGAGTAAGGCGCAGTATTCGGTGTTGACCAATCTTTGCATGGGGGAAAAAGACACCGCCACGGGTTTGCTCATCATGGCCAGCACCAGCATTGGAACAATGCCGGTGCTTCTGGGGTGGGACAAGGACCTGCCGCGCCTGCGCCGCGAAATCCGCGCTTGTCTAGCCGACGTCATTGGCTGGCATGCTCTGCGCAATGGTCTTGATGGGCTCATCGCTATGTTGGATCGTCCGGAGCCGAAGCGTTTCCGTGATTCGATGGAGCGGTTGGGCAAGCATGTTCAGCGTATGTTTCTTTTTTCCGGCTCGACGCTTAAATATCTGGTGCGCAACTTTCTTGTGCAAGTGCAGCAGGCCGTCGAAACAGCCAAGACCCGCGATCTCGATGCACTTGGCGTTCGCCTGCGGCAGTGTCGCGATCAGCTTGATGCGGCGCGCACGCTGCTGACTACGGAGCAGGCGACTTTGGATGCGCGCGAGCGCGCACACGAGCGCTTCCTCCAGTTTCTGGGGTGCGGGCAGATCAGCGCTTTCGCTCTGACCGAACCGGGGGCGGGCTCAGACACGGGAGGAATCCAGACACGCGCGGTATTGCGCGAGGTGGAGGCAAAGCCCGCCGAGCAAGGTCTCTATCATTTCCAGCCGGCCGGCAGCAGCGAAGCGCGCGTGCTTCTTGATGGTGCGCGGCTGGTGTTTGCAGAGCGGCGCGCCTTTTTTCGTTTGCCTGATGGTGGCCTGGCCGCGCTCGACGACGATGCCTGGGATATGGCAAGCAATATCGGCCGGCGTCGCCTTCGCGTTGGCAATGACACCTATTCATATGACGACATCGGTACGCTGTCCAGCAGGGATGGCAAGATCTATTACCGCTACTGGGAGCTATCCGGCAGCAAGATGTGGATTACCAACGGCTCTGTGGCAGATCGCTACAGTCTTTATGCCCAGACCGACCTTGGTGAGTCCGGATTCATGCTCGAACGCCGTTCCGAAGGTCTGCGTATTGGTCCCAACGAGAACAAACTCGGGCAGCGCGCCTCGCCTACCAACGAGCTCACTCTCGATCGCGTGCGCGTAAGCGCCGACCAAGTCATCGGATTTGTCGGTCATGGTCAGGTGAACGCCCTGGAAACGCTGAGCGTGGGGCGCGGCGGCCTGGTCATGAGTTGCGCCACGTTGGCCGAGCGCGTTTTGCATAAAAAGGAATTCCTGGCCGTCTGGCGCAAGGATCCAGCGCTGCATGCCGCGGCCCAGGCGGAATGTGACCGCTTGCAGACACTGGCTGCCCGTCTAGTCGGGCTGATGGATCGTGCCGATCTCGAGCATGGCGACTTCCGAATCGAGGCGGCGCTGTCGAAATATCTGGCATCCGAGGGCGCACATCGAATTCTCGGTTGGCTTGAGATGCTTTATGGCCCTCTTTCATCGGCGCACGAAGCCATGCTGGAAAAGTGGCGGCGTGACATCCGTATTCTGAACATCTATGAGGGTACGAATGAGGTTCAGCGGTTTCTGGTTCTCAAGGATTTTCCCAATCTGCTTCGCTCCGGCAGCGTGCAGGCGGTGGCAGACGAGCAACTGGAGGCCGCACTGCAGGCGTTTCGCGACTTTGCTGGCGAGCGTGTGGCAAAGCTGGGATCGGGGCTGTGGCAAGATCCGGACCTGCAGACGCGCTGGTTCCCGGTTGTCGACTGGCTGGCGGACTTATACAGCTGGTCCGCCCTGCACGAACGCATATCGTTGCTTGAGTCGCACGGAGATCCGGTGGACCGGGAGAACATCCAGCGGCTGCGCACGACCGAGGCCAGTCTAGCGCAGCACGTGCAGGAATTTGCGCGCGTTCTACGCCAGGGTTTTGAGAAAGCCGAACGCGGCGAAGCGCACCCTGCTGATGCCAGCGTGACGCTTGCGCGGTGCGCTCTTGCAATGCGGCAGGACGAGAATGAAGGACCGCTTGCAGCAGGCGAATTGGGAGGCGAATGGGCAGTGGTGTTGCGCAGCCGGTTCGAATTCGGCGAGCGCGGCCTTCGCTGGGCCGGCTGGAATTCAGCCGACTTGGCGGTTCTCGACAGGCTTCTGCAATGGTCAGACCATTGTTCTTTGCTGCGTATCAAGGTTGCGGTGATCGCGCCGCGCGGTATCGAAGATCGGCTGCGCCGATTGCAAGCCGCCGGCGCTGAAGTGCTGCACCTGGTTATGCCATCAGGCGCACTCGATATTGCGGCCGCCGCACTCGAAGCCCGGCGCGCCTGGCCACAAGTACGATGCTGGGCCTTTGGCCAGGCGCAGGCCAATGCGCGCGATCTGGGGTACATCGCCAACATGGCGCGACTCCTGGCCGTGGACTTGGTTCACGACGTGGCGGCGCTGGGTAGTAACAGACGCGGGCTATGGGTCGACAACGCCGCCGGGTACCGGCTCTTCATAGCGCGGCAACGCCGTGTCGGATTCGTCTGGGATCTTAAGTCGAACGGTCGCAGCGAGCGTTACAGCATTCGCGATTGGTTGACGGCGCTGCAAGGCGAGGTTCCCAGCGTAGCTGTGAGCACGCGTTGTCCACCAACGGCGGTTCGACCAGTCGCTGCCACCACCGCGGCCGACCTGCCGGTGAGCTTCAACGAGCCGAGTGAGCTTGCTGCCTGGATAAAGCAGCATTTCGGCAGCCATCACACACCCGATCCGACAATCGCGACGCGCTCTGTGCAAGCCAGTCTGGGAGGGCGTAACCTGTGGATTGTGCCGGCCGATTTGCTGGCAAGCGCTGGGCAAAGCCCCACGCTTCAGGCGTTACGCGATCTTGGGGAAGAGTTTGGAATCCTTGCTTGGTATCCAGCGGACACGGTGTTTCCGTCGGTTTCCCATCTGTTGCCACAGGCCGGGTTTGCCGGGTTGTGGCAGTTGCCTGTGCGCGGCGAGATTCTGGATGCGCCGCTGGCGCATGTCCTTGCGGCACTGCTCAGTGCACCGCGCCGGGTGCTTGTGACGGCGGACTATCGGGCAATGGGCGCGGCGCTCGCGGCTCGCCTTGGTATAACTTTATTCGATGATGTGAGTGCAATCAGTGCCGGGACGGTTACCTGTCTGTGCGACGGCTACGCGGCGGATTTCGAGCTGCCGCAGGCCGCAGTGCTGATTGTTAATCCGGGTTATGCCGCGCAGATGCTGGCGCCGCCTAGCGTTGATCCGATTCCGGTCGCCAGCCTGCCGGAAGTGCGGTTGCGTCCCTCGGCGCTTACTCGCTGGCATGCACGCGCTGAAGCGGGCGGGGGTGGCCTGGCAACGGCGAAACTCATCGTGGACGTCGGTATCGGCGTGGGAAATGAGCGTCTATATAAGGAATTGGTGGTGCCTCTATGCGAAGTGCTTAAGCGCATGACGGGACTCACACTGGAAGTGGGTGCGACGCGCAAAGTGACCCAGGAGCTCAAGCTTCTGCCAGCCAGTCGACAGATAGGTCAAACCGGAATCGCAGTCGCGCCCACGCTGCTGTTGGCCCTAGGCATCTCGGGTGCGCCCCAGCATATGGGTTGGATAAACCCGAGCACCGTCGTCGTTGCGATCAATCGCGATCCACAGGCGCCGATATTCAGCTGGCACCGTCAAAATCCCGGACCGCAAGTCATCGCCTGTGTCGGCGAGCTTGGCGCTTGGATACCGCAATTGATCAGTGCACTGGGAGTGCCGGATTAGGGTCGCGGCGCCTTCGGGGCGCCCCGCAGTCTGCGATATCTCGCAAGGGCGCGTCCGCATGTGAGACCATCCAACGACGATACATCAGGGAAAGCGGTGTTGTCGGGCAGTTTTGTCGCGACTATTAAGAGGTTAGGTATGGCAATTGGAAAATGAGTACGGCAAATCCGCAGGTGCTTTGCGGTATTCAATGGCGGTCGGGCATGTAGACCGTATTGCCACCGGTTTGAGGAGGTGCATATGTCGGAAGTGAAGGTTTTTGTGGTAGACGGAGCGCGAACACCGTTTCTCAAGGCGCGCGGGCAGGCGAACGAATTCAGTGCCGCCGATCTTGCGGTGGCGGCCGCGCGACCGGTGTTGGCGCGCGCACCATTCGCTCCGACCCAAATCGACGAGGTGATAGTCGGCTGCGTAATTCCCGCGCCCGACGAAGCCAATATCGCGCGCATCATCGCATTGCGCCTGGGCTGCGGTAAGTCTGTTCCCGCTTTTACGGTTCAGCGCAATTGTGCTTCGGGTTTGCAGGCTCTGGCGAGCGCGCGCGAGCGCATTGCTCTTGGGCAGGCAGACTTGATCCTCGCCGGCGGAACCGAGGCGATGAGTCGCGCGCCGATACAGTGGAACACGGCAATGGTCGGCTACTTGGCCGGTGTCATGCGCTCGCGCAATCCGCTGGCGCGCCTGCGGGCAATAGCGGCATTCAAGCCTTCATATCTCAGCCCTGTATACACGCTTCTGCTCGGTCTGACCGATCCCTTGGTAAAGCTCAATATGGGTCAGACCGCAGAGATCGTTGCACACCGCTTAGGCATCACGCGCGAGGAACAGGACGCCTATGCCTTAAGCAGTCATCAGCGCCTGGCTGCCGCCTACGAATCGGGGAAGATGGACAGCGAGATAGAACCCTTGTATGACGCGCGCGGGCGCTTTTATCGCGAAGATAACGGTCTGCGCCGCGACACCGACATGGATCAGCTGGCCAAGCTCAAGCCAGTGTTCGACCGCAAGTATGGATCGGTGACATCCGGCAACAGCTCGCAGGTCACTGATGGAGCCGCAATGTTGCTATTGGCGAGCGAGGCAGCAGTGCAGCGCCATCGTTTGCCAGTGCTGGGTGAATTGCTGGGCGAAGCTTGGGCGGGCGTGGAGCCGAGCCAGATGGGTCTCGGTCCGGTGCACGCCGTTGCGCAGTTGCTGACGCAATTCAAATTGCGTATGGAGGATTTGCAGCAGATGGAGCTCAATGAGGCTTTCGCCGCCCAAGTACTGGCTTGTCAGGCGGCATGGGCGAGTGCGGAGTATGCGCGTGACGAGCTCAATCTTGATGCACCGGTTGGTGCCATGAATCCCGCGCACATGAACGTGGAAGGCGGTGCAGTCGCCATCGGTCATCCGGTGGGAGCAAGTGGGGCACGTATTGTGCTGCATCTTTTGCGTTCGATGCGCCGCCGTGGCGGCGGGTTGGGTATTGCGACTCTTTGTATCGGCGGCGGACAGGGCGGCGCCATGCTGGTGCGCGTTGAAGGGGGGACTGATGGGCATTGATATCGAAACGCGTCATTGGCGGACAGAAGAGACTGGCGACGCCGTTGTGCTCACGTTGGACGTTGCCGGCCAAAGTGCCAATGTGCTTTCCTCCGCTGTGCTCCAGGAGTTGGACCAGATTCTTGGACAAGTCGAAAACCGGCCGCTGAAGGGCCTCATCCTGCGGTCGGCCAAAGCAAACGGTTTCATCGTCGGGGCAGATGTCTACGAGTTCCAGAAAATCAGCGATTCCGCGCGCGCTGCCGAGCTGGCTCGGGCTGGCCAGATCGTATTCAACCGGCTTGCCAAGCTGCCGTTCCCAAGTGTCGCAGTGATTCACGGCAACTGCCTGGGGGGCGGACTGGAGCTGGCTCTGGCCTGCACCTACCGAATTGCACGCGAGGACGAAGGCACACGCCTAGGTTTGCCCGAAGTGCGGCTGGGTATCCATCCTGGTTTTGCCGGGACTGTTCGCCTTCCGCCAGTCGTCGGTGACGCGGCGGCGCTCGATATGATCCTTAGCGGTCGGACGCTCAGTGCGCGTCAGGCGCGCGCCACGGGACTGGTTGACGAAACCGTACCCGAACGACACCTGCTGCATGCTGCGCACGCGTTCATCTCGCGCCGCCCGCGGCCACGGCGTGCTACCTGGTGGAAGCGGGTGCCCGGCTGGTCGTTTGTACGCAAGCCGGTCATGCGTCTGTTCGAACGCCAACTGCGTAAGAAGGTGAATGCGGACCAGTATCCGGCGCCGTTCAAAGCACTTGATCTCTGGCTGCGCAAGGCCTCGCAGGAACAGGAAGCGTTGTCACTTGGTGAAATGCTTGTTAGCCGTACCAGCCGCAACCTGGTCCATATTTTCCTTATGGGGGAGGAACTCAAGCGTAGTGGGCGCAGCGAGCCGCACTCTATCTCACACGTGCATGTTGTTGGGGCCGGTGTGATGGGTGCCGATATCGCGATTTGGGCGGCACTCAAGGGCTTCAGCGTAAGCCTCCAGGATCAGCAGCCCGACGTGCTCGCGCGCGCGGTAAAGAAGGCCTTTGGCTTTTACGGCAAGAAACTCAAGAAACCGAACGCCGTGCGCGAGGCGATGGATCGCCTCATGCCGGATCTGGGAGGCAACGGATTGCGGCGTGCCGATCTCGTGATCGAGGCGATTGTCGAGAAGGCCGATGCCAAGCGGGAACTGTTGCGCAACATCGAAGCAATTGTCGGACCGCAAACCATACTTGCCACGAATACTTCAAGTATTCCGCTCGAGGTCCTCGGGGAGGCGCTTAAGGATCCTTCGCGTCTGGTCGGCCTGCACTTTTTCAATCCGGTAGCGCAGATGCAGTTGGTCGAGATCGTACGCGGCGAGAAGACCGCTGACTCTGTGCTGAAGCGCGCGCGGGCATTTACGGTGGCTATCGAGCGACTGCCACTGGACGTAAAGAGCAGCCCCGGATTCCTGGTGAATCGCGTGCTCATGCCGTATCTCATAGAAGCGATGATCCTGGCGCAAGAGGGCGTTCCGATCGAGGAAATCGACCAGGCTGCAACTCGCTTCGGCATGCCCATGGGACCGGTCCTGCTGGCCGACACAGTTGGCTTGGACATTTGCCTGTCGGTTGCTGAGATGTTGTCGGGACCGCTCGGAATCGAGGTACCCGAGCGTCTGCGCGAGACTGTGGCCAAAGGCAATCTCGGCAAGAAGTCTGGAAAGGGTTTCTACGCTTATGACAAATCCGGCAAACCGCGGCGCCGATCCGTTCAGGGTCACAGCGACACCCCGATAACCGAACGGCTGATACTGCGCATGCTGAATGAGGCGGTTGCCTGTCTGCGTGAAGCGGTGGTGGATGACGCGGACGCGGTGGACGCCGGCATGGTCTTCGGAACCGGTTTTGCACCCTATCTTGGTGGACCCATGTGCTATGCCGAAGCCCTTGGTGAAACCGGCATCGCAAGCAGTCTTGCCCGGCTCACCCAGGAGTACGGACCGCGATTTACGCCGGATGCTGCCTGGGGCAAAGCCGGATTGCTGATGCGGCGGGCGATCATGCACCCTTGAGTATGCGCATCCCGATAAGCGAACGGACAACGCTGCCGGAGCTTTTTCTGGCCCGCGTGCAGTCTTCACCAGATAAACCTGCCTATTGCCAGTATCTTTTTCCTGCGGGCGCGACACAAGTGCCGCAGGATGGTCAATGGCAAGACATGACCTGGAGCCAGGTCGCGCACGAGATCGGACGTTGGCGCGCGGCTTTGCGCAGCGAAGGCCTCGAGTTCGGGGAGCGCGTAGCGATCTGCATGCGTAACCGTATCGAGTGGGTGATTTTCGACCAGGCGGCGCTCAGCTTGGGTCTGGTGGTGGTACCGCTGTACTACAATGACCGGCCGGAAAATATGGCTTGGTCTCTGACCGATTCCGGGGCACGCCTGCTGCTGCTCGAGGACGGCCTGCTCTGGTCGCGGTTGGGCGATCAGATACAGGGGCTCAAGCGCATAGTGTGCCTCAATGCACTGCCGCCGGCGGAGCCGCGCGCGGTAACTATGAGTGCCTGGCTGCCTGCGCAGGGCGAATTACTGGATGCGGGTCCGGCACGTGCCGCAGACCTTGCCACATTAGTTTATACCTCGGGTACGACGGGACGCCCTAAGGGCGTGATGCTGAGTCACCGAAACATCGTGAGCAATGTCGATGCTAGCCTCAACGCCGTGCCGGTCGTCGACGACAACGATCGCTTTCTGTCCTTCCTGCCTTTGTCACATACCTTCGAGCGCACGGTGGGGTATTACTTGGCGGTGTGCGCCGGCGCCCACACCACGTTTGCCCGCGGCATTGCGGAATTATCGGCAGATCTAATCGCCCAGCGTCCAACGGTCCTGGTTTGCGTGCCGCGCATTTTTGAACGCATCTACGCGCGCTTGCAGGAAGACTTGCCGCCAAAGTCACTCAAGCGCCGGTTGTTCGACAAGGCGGTTGATGTCGGCTGGCGGCGATTTGCCGGGTGCATGACGGCAGGGGACAGATGGCTGTGGCCGCTCCTTGATATGCTCGTGGCGCGCAAGCTGCGCCGCCGCCTCGGTGGATGCGTGCGCGTGATTGTCTCAGGTGCTGCCGCGCTTGCGCCACAGCTTTCTCGCGTATTCATCGGCCTGGGCTTGCCAATTTTGCAGGGCTACGGCCTGACTGAGTTTTCTCCAGTGGCATGCTGCAACCGGATGGGCGACAACGACCCTGAATCGGTTGGTAGGCCCCTGACAGGGGTCGAGATCAGAACGCGCAATGGTGGTGAGCTGCTGCTGCGCGGGCCGGAAGTCATGCTTGGATACTGGAATAATCCGGCCGCTACAGGGGCGATGATAGACCAGGACGGTTGGCTGCATACCGGAGATCTGGCGCGCATCGAAGGCGGTCGTATCTACATCACGGGACGTGCCAAGGAGATTATCGTTCTGAGCAACGGCGAAAAGGTTCCGCCGGCCGACGCGGAACAGGCGATTCTGCTGGATCCGATTTTCGAGCAGGTGATGGTGGTAGGCGAGGGCCGTGGTCACCTCGGCTTGCTTGTTGTGAGTAAACAGAAAGACGAACGTGCCCTGTGTCTGCGCGCCAATGACCAGCTCACAGCCTTCCCCGGTTACGCCAAGATTCATCATCTGGCGCGCAGCGAAGAGGCATGGACGGTTGAAAATGGCTTGCTCACGCCGACTCTCAAGCTCCGTCGCCAAAAGATCGAGGAGCGCTATGCCAAGGAAATCGAAGAAATGTACCGGCGCGAATCGCTATGTCGCCCGATGCCATAGCCGCGTGTGTCTACTTCGCTTTCTTTAGCAGGTCGCGAATTTCGGTTAGAAGCTCTGCCTCGGCAGACGGCTTTGCGGGCGCCGCCTGTTCTTTCTTGTGCAGCGCATTGACGCCCTTTAGCACAATAAAAACCGCTGCCGAAACAATAATGAAGTCGATCATCGAATTGATGAACAAGCCGTAATTGATAGTCGGTGCACCGGCCAGTTTGGCTGCCGCGACGGTCGGATACTTGGTGTTGCCAAGATTGATAAACAGCCCGCTAAAATCCACGTTCCCCAGGAGCAAGCCCAGAGGCGGCATCATGACGTCCGCCACGAGAGAGCTCACGATCCTGCCGAAAGCGGCGCCGATGATGATACCCACCGCCATGTCCACCACATTTCCCCGCATAATGAATTTCTTGAAGTCTTCGAACATAGATCCTCCTCAGTATCGGTTACCTTGCATAGCGTGAGCGATTGCAGGACTCGTCTTTCCTAAAACAATGGGTTTAGCGCGCCACTGCCGGGCAACACCCGGCGCCCAAGTTCGCTCGCCGAATCGTCCGTCGGCGCGTGGTCCAAAGAGAGGCTATTACGCCTGGTCCTACGACCATGGAAGCATTATGAACCGAGTGCATTGTTCGGGAAATCACCAGTTTTCGGTTTGCTTTCAGATGCCGCGCGAAGCCGGTAAGACGCTGAAAGCAGGGTTTGCCGGACGGCAGCAATGTCATTGACTCGCTCTACCGGAACCGTCTTTAGGCTCGGAATGCGGCACGCTGCGCGTCAAGTTGCTGTGCGTCCAAGAGGAACACACATTCATCGCCAGTGGCGTTGGTGAGCCACATAAACGGCACGTTCGGGTAGCGCGCTTCGAGCGCGTCGCGGCTGTTACCAACCTCGACGACAAGGAGGCCGCCGGGCGTGAGGTGGTCTCGTGCCTGCGCCAAAATGCGGCTTACCGCATCCAGCCCATCACTGCCCGAGGCAAGTGCAATCGCCGGCTCGTGCCGGTATTCCGGCGGCAAGTGATCGAACTCTACGCTGCCAACGTATGGCGGGTTAGTTACGATAAGATCGTAGCGCTCGTTCGTCAGCGAGGAAAACAGATCGGAGCGAAGAAGGCGTACCCGCTCCTCCAATCGGTGGTTTGCGATATTAATACGCGCGACCTCGAGCGCATCGGGCGAGATGTCCACGGCGTCGACGCGCGCCGCAGTGAATGTTTTTGCCAGCGCCACTGCAATGCAGCCGCTACCTGTGCAAAGATCCAGCGCTGCCCGAACCCGATCTTTTTTGATCCACGGCTGGAATTCCTCGAGAATGAACTCGCCGACGAGCGAGCGCGGAACA